>JAPPBX010000080.1 GCA_026702755.1 Candidatus Poribacteria bacterium
TGAAGGATACCCAGTATCCTGACTTTTGGCAACTATTATTTATGAAACACCCTCATTTAAATACAAGGAACTATAGCGAAACCCCTCTTTTAGGAGGTCCCTTTTCTCCTTGAAACGACGATTGCCTAACTCTGAATTGCGTCCGGTAAGCGTGAGATTCCCAATGTCGTTACAATACAATTCATGCACTCTTTGATAATCGTCTCCTAAATCCTGTTCCCACTCGTTAGTGAGTGTCTGTGGCATTATATGCTCAATGGTATACTCCTTGAGATTAATAGGTTCCCTACGCTGACAATTCTCCAGTTTTCGGAGCAGATAATCTAGACGGGAAAAGTTAGACATATCTTTACTCGTAAACACGCGCTTGAATTCCCTATTTCTCGGAAAACGTCTATGCGCCTGCAATTCTAAGAAAGTCTCATTTAGATTCTCAAGATAATTGTTTTCATCATCCGTGTCCATTTCGGACAAAATATCGACAAATATATGGTTTAGAAATTTGTCGGACAGTCCACATACGGCGCGTCGGAAGATGTAACTCTCTATCAATCGCAAGGTTTCTATCACTTCTGATTTTTTAATTTTGTCGCTTACGTAATAGTCATAGACCTTAAGCAGAAATGGATAGGCAGTGTCTGCTTTGAGTTCATGTAGATCTGCCAAACACGCCTTTAGTTGCGTATCTTCTTCATCAAGCATTGCGATGTTACGGTAGTACTTTGAATAACGAGAAACTTCTTTGACGATTTCCTCTACCTCTAACTTGTCTGAAGATTGTCCTGTTTCAACATAGATTCTAAAGTTCTTGTAAATATCACTCAGTTTCGGAATTTTCCGAGTTTTTAACGTTAGGTAATGCCTCATGAAACGCTTAAAGTGCTGATCCTCATTCCGAAAACGTTGCTCTATAGGATACCATAAATCGTTATACAATCTTGTTTGGGAATCAAGGTCTTTTCCCATCAGCAAATAGTTACGAATCTTGTCCGTTTCAGAAAGCTCAAGTCCCTTTGTGTTAAGCGTCTCAAAAATCAATTGCGGATTATCTTGAGCAGGTTCCAGCACAATACTGACAATCTCTAATCTTTCAATACCTCTATACACGATTTCAAGATTTGCTTTTTTGCATTGGGAATAAAAAAATCGGTAATTTTTTTCTAAGAGTGGAGCGTAAGGTGTAGGAAGTTCTCTATCTTCTTCCAAGAGGCAAATCAACGTTTCTTTATCGCTTTCAGTGAGAATCTGTTTGTAGCGTGCCTCTCCCATTTTATTGTCATTGAAAAGATAACGATTTGATAATTCTTTTGGACTGATGCCAATATCAACGCCTTGCTCTTGAATAACTCTGCTGAGTGCCGAAATTAAAAGCGATAAGGTCGTCAATCGTTGTTGTCCATCAATCACCAAAAATTCTTGGACGTCTCCAATGTTCTGAGGTTCTTCTGGATCCATGTAGACGATTGAGCCGAAAAAATGGGGTTTAGGTTCTGTGTTTCCGCCAATATATAGGACATCGTCCCAGAATAGCGAACACTGCTCTCTTTTCCATTCATACGTGCGTTGATAGATTGGAATTACAAATTGTCTGGCACCTTCTAAAAATGTCAAAATAGATGTTACCGTAGATTTCATAGATCCTCCTTTTGTAAAAGCAGGCTGTTGCTCTGAGCCCTCGTACAACCTATAAAGCGAGGCTCCGAAAAAGAATTGAATTCGCTCCAATAGACTGCTTGGAGGCAGATAGGCAACAACAAGGCACGTTTAGTAAAACCTATCCGTGCGTTGAATCAGTGTGCGTGTTTCTGTTTACAGCTGATATTATTGTAAATTGCGGCCCGTAGGGGGCCGCGTCAAAAAACAGGTTCGCGATTGAGGTTCTTTTCATTTCAAGAAAGGAAATTCTGGTTGAATCTGACAAAGCCTCACGGTTTCAATCTCGCGATCAAGATTCTTTTTATTTCAAGATAATCATAACAAATTAATAAGATAAAGTCAAATATCAGTTTCCAATCGCAATCGCAAGAAAATGCTTGACTTTTTTGGTAATATATGTTATACTTAATGTAGATTTTAGGGCAAAGTTTGTAAGCCCATCCAGACACGCGCCGGTGTAGCTCAGTGGTTTAGAGCACACGACTCATAATCGTGCTGTCCGGAGTTCGAATCTCCGCACCGGCATTGCTCTTTTTGACACAACTTGCAGCCCAGTTAATATTCCAACGGCATAATTTGCTGTCAAAAATAGGCACACCTCATGAAAGCCGACTTCGTGCGACAGATGCACCGCTTCATTTTGCGGCACGCGATGATCGAAAATGGCGAAACGGTAATTGTTGCGGTCTCAGGCGGTGCGGATTCTCTCGCACTCCTATACGGTTTACATGCCTTACGTACCCAACTCAATTGTCAACTTCATGTCGCGCATTTAAATCACTGTCTTCGTTCGGATGCGGATGCGGATGCGGACTTTGTGCAGCAACATGCAACGAACTTAGAATTGCCGTGCACCATTGGACGTGCGGACGTTCCTCTTTTAATGAAGCAGTGGAAGCTTTCTGTAGAGGCAAGTGCGCGTAGGGCACGGTATCAATTTTATGAAGACATCTGTACACAAATTCGAGCGACCAAAGTCGCTTTGGGACACCATCGGGACGATACTGCCGAGACGGTTTTGATGAACCTCATCCGCGGGAGCGGAACCACTGGATTGAAAGGCATTGCCCCTGTTAGAGATGTCAAGTTTATTCGACCGCTCGCAGATTTTACCCGACAACAGATTGAGGCGTTTCTTACGTCCATGGGGCTGGTGCAGCGACAGGATTCAACCAACACGGATACACGTTACCTTCGTAACCGTATCCGCCACGAATTGATCCCGCTACTTGAAAGGGACTATAATCCGAACATCAAGACCGGATTAAGCCGTACGGCGGATGTGTTGGGCACTGAATCGGAATACCTTGATACGGTCGCGCGGGAGGCGTTTGAGGTGTGTCGGATACAAGATTCGACTGAAATTGAGACATCTATAAAGTCAGGAAGCGTTGTCTTAGACAGTGCGAAACTTCGGCAGTACCATATCGCGGTACAGAGACGGGTGCTGCGGCGGAGCTTCGCTGAGATGTCAGGGTACACGGGCGATCTCTATTTCACACACTGTGAAGCGATGCTAAGCATCGTCGAGGGAGAATCCCCCAATACTGTGTTAGCACTTCCGAACGGCTTGCGATTCCGACGTGTGTATCAGTACCTTATCTTTGAGGCGAACGCGGGTTCCAGATCGCCGGTTCCCGCTGAGATGGAAAATTTTGCGTATCCACTCGCTGTTCCGGGTAAAGTGTCTATTACTCCTTTAAAAGCAGAAATCACCGTAGAACTGGGTAATATCCAATCTCGTGAAGCACCTACGTTACCAGACGGGAAATTTGAAGCAGTGTTCGATTATGAAAAGTTAAAGGAGATGTTTGCAAATCCATCTTTAGACACATTACCACTCACGGTACGCAATCGACGGCAAGGTGATCGGTTTCGACCCTACGGTATGCAGGGAACGAAAAAGCTTAAGGATTTTTTGATGGACGCTAAGGTGCCTCGCTATGAACGGGATAGCGTCCCACTACTCGTTTGTGGTGATGAAATGCTCTGGATCGTTGGTTATACCACCAGTGAACGGTTCAAGATTCATCCCGGTACGCAGCAATATCTTTATTTACGTTATGTCAGCAACGAAACCTCTCCCTGAATCTGTTCTTATATCCGAATCCCGCCTCCAGAGCCGAATTCAGGAACTTGGTGCTCAGATATTTACCGATTACGAGAACCAAGAACTGGTCTTACTTGGTGTACTTAGGGGAAGTGTTCTGTTTTTCGCAGACCTTGCGCGTGCCATCTTTAGGGCGCAACTTGCGGATCAAGGAAGAGAAGTCGCACTTCGCTTTGAATTTGTGCAACTTGTGAGTTACCACAATAGCACAAAACCATCAGCAGTTCAACTTATTCGTGGTGGTAGTGATTACCTTAAACAACGGCACATCCTGATTGTGGAGGACATTATTGATACAGGACGGACTTTGGAGTTTCTACATGAACATCTCAAGCCGTTGAATCCGAAGACTGTTAAGGTTTGCACACTGCTTGATAAGCCTGTTCAACGTCAAGTATCCGTTGCTGTCGATTATATTGGCTTTGAAATTCCGGATGCTTTCGTTGTTGGATATGGACTTGACTATGCGCAACAGTATCGGAATTTACCCTACATTGCTGTTTTGGAGTCAACCTAAATGCCTTTTGGAGCGTTGAAGCTATACAGTGTATAGCATTCAAGATAAAAAAACCTGGATTTTTTATTGACAATAAATTATACATTTGATAAAATACTTAGAATATACATCAAAAGGAGATTCATAATGCGTAAATTTGTTTCGTTTTCCCTTTGCAGCGTTTTGATTATAGGATTTATCCTTCTGGCATACGCCCAAATGTCACAAATGTCGGACAAAGCGAAGCTGGGACGCGAACTTTTCCACGATCCAACTTTCAAAGGAACAATTAAACCAGGTCCATCCAGATCAGGTTACGCGACTGGGCTTTCCTGTGCGAACTGCCACGCCGATTTTGACGACAAAGCAAACCCAGACGGTCTGATTCGTGCAGGGCACAGCGTTGTCGGTGTTCCACACCGCGGAGAAGCTAAAGGCGGGATGATCAAAGGCGCAGATTTCGCACGCGCAGCGGGTGGCGGCGGGTTCTGTTATGAGCATTTCTTACAGCGGGTCGCACACGATAAAGTGAATCCTACCGCGATTCCAGCAGAACATGCTGAAGCACTCATGGCTTATTTTGAATTTATCTCTGGGGACAACAAAGGTCCCGAGTTTGAAATTGCGATGCTGGATGAAACTGCGAAAAAGGCAGCGGGTGAGAAACTCGCCGCTATGAGTGGCGATGCGCAAAAGGGATGGGAACTTTTTGGGCGCGCTTGTGTTGTGTGCCATCCAACCCCTTACAAAGCTGGCATCGGGTCGCAAGTTATCCGTTCCAGAGCTCCTCGCAATATTGACGCAGCGATAGAACGTTGGGCTATTAAAATTCGCGGTGGTGGCTCTCTTATGCCATTCTATGCCCCCGATATCCTTAGTGATCAGGACATCGCGGACATTCTCGCGTTCCTGCGTCAAGAATTAGAAAACATAAAATAATAATCAAATGTTTAGGCTGGGAAAATTCATCTCAGCCTAATACCCTATTTCTAAACCTACTTGATTGTTTGTAACCAAACTCTCTTCTTATCCGTTTCTGTTAGTGGAAATAGATGTTCTATTGGGCATGCCCCGTATAAGTGTTTTTACTGACCTGAATATGAAGAGAGGATGGTACCATGAGAGTATATCGATTCCTTGGAGTGTTTTTTTATATTCTCGTAGTGGGTTTCGTATTAAGTTTCGCGAGTTGCGGTGGTAGCAACCTAAACAATCCTGTGTCCGAGACAGATACAACGGCAACGGATAGTGAAGCCACTGGTGATATCATTGAACTTACAGAAAACCCAGA
Organism: Candidatus Poribacteria bacterium; assembly: GCA_026702755.1. Lineage (NCBI taxonomy): Bacteria > Candidatus Poribacteria > Candidatus Poribacteria bacterium. The sequence continues at coordinate 5,554 of JAPPBX010000080.1, forward strand.
TGCTGCGGAGACGACGGAGCAAGTTACCGATCTTGACGTAAAGATCACCGTTACAAAGAAAACGGTGGAACCTGGCGAAGAGGTGGAACTGACTGCTTCGGTGAAAGGGGTTAGAGGTACCAGTGTCACGTTAAACTGGCTGAATATTACCCAGTTTGGGGTGCTTTCCAATTCTAACGAAAATTCAGTTACTTGGACTGCCCCACAGACGCTAAATGGAGAGAGCGTTCAAGTTGAAGTTATTCAACTTGTTGTAACCGTAATTAGCGAGGTTGTTTCGGTCGGAGCCTCTGGAATTGATACCGATACCCAAATTTTTTCGGAAACAAAAACGGTTTTGCTAACCGTTAGAGATTAGTTTGTAAAAGTTAATTCTGTCCTGAAAGTGGTGTTCGCTTTGCTTGGCATGCTGGTAGAATTTACTTTTGCTTATATTGTCTTAGGGTATCAAATGAAGAGGAAGTTAATTCATATTTCTATAGCTGTTGTGTTTGTGGTAGCGTTCTCTGGAATGAGACTTGATGCTGGTGGGCACCAGCATCTGGTGAAAAAAGGAGATACGTTGTGGGGCATTTCTCGGAAATATAAAGTCCCACTCAAATCGATTATCCAAGCGAATAGCATTCAGCCAACAGAATCGTTGCAAATCGGGAAAAAGCTGCTGATTCCTGGAGCCCCTGTCCCTGTTGAGGGAACTTGGTACCGAGTAAAAGCAGGAGATACGTTGTGGAGTATCGCACGTCGCCATAACGTTGAATCACGGGACCTTCAGAGAATCAACGGTATCTCTTCACCTCGCAGCCTCCAGATTGGCACAAGAATTCGCATTCGACAGGATGGCAGTCCCAGTTTTGGAAAGCCCCTTCGGGTACCTTTGGTTGTTACTTCAAGATACGGGTACCGTCCTCACCCTGTAACGGGCAGATACCAGTTTCATGAAGGTATAGATTTCCGTGCTGCTACAGGGACGCGTGTTTATGCTTCTAAAGCTGGCAGAGTTATCGCTGCCGGTCGACGGGGTGGATACGGTAAAATTGTAGGCATTGAACACGATGACGATTTTACCACGTGGTATGGACATTTATCTCGTATTCGGGTGAAGAAGGGTCAAACCGTCTCCAAGGGGCAAGTAATTGGTCTTTCCGGGAATACAGGTGTTTCAACAGGACCCCATTTACATTTTGAAATTAGGTACAAAGGCAGAAGTGAAAAACCAACTAAATACCTTATTATACCGTAAACGGGGCTGGCTCCTCATAGCGACTGTTCTTCTTTTAATAGCGTATCTCCTGAGTCAAACAAACACATTATCAAATCCACCCAATCTAAGACCTGAGGTCGGAACGCGTGGACTTGGACTGAGCGGCGCGTTTATCAGCAGTGCCGATGATGCAACAAGTCCACTCTGGAATCCTGCTGGGCTTGCAATGCTGCAACGCGGAAATCTCATCTATGACCTGTCCCAAGGTGCAGTTTCTCTCGCGTATCCTATTAAACCGATCGGAACATTCGGTATAAATTTCTTGGATTTAAATAGCAACGACCGATTTCTCGTGGAGCACACCGCGAACCCGATTGGTAGTTTTGAACTTGGTAACAATCAAGCACTGTTTTCTTATGCAAGGAAATTCGGGACTTTACAACTCGGTGCAAGCACAGGCTATAGTCGTGCCCCGTATCACGGTAGCCTCTGGGCACAAAATTATGATGTCGGTGTGGTAACAGATGTTAATTCCTACCTTACCCTTGGCATCCGGTTCCGCGATATTTCTGGTGTGACCATCCGCCACCAAAATGGGCAGGTTTTACAAACTTTCGACCAGCAGCTTGCGTTCGGTGCAGTCCTAACTCCCCATCCAATTATTCGATGGCATAATCGCTTTGATATTACCACACCCGGTTTCGGAACCAGTGTAGAAGTCGGGAATGAGTCAATTATGGCTCGGTTCGGTTCAGCGTTCTCCTTTACCGACAAAACCCTCCCGCAGTCTTGGAGCATCGGGTTCTCACTTAACCAATTGGGAAAACAGTTCCATTACACCTATCTCAATCACGGTGATTTTGACCGTAAACATCTCGCTTCAGTAGGAATGTATTTTGGCGGAGAGCACTCTATTTCACAGAGATCGAATGATGGAACGCAGTTTACCTCACAGAAACCTCAGATTACAGACGGTTTAACGACACAACCACCAGTAACGGAATCAGAAGTTCAAACACGACAATCAAAGCAGACAGATTCCGTATACAAGAGCGTCCAAATCTCAAAAGAATATGATATTGATGTCGAACTCATGCTTTCCATCATTCACACTGAGTCCAACTTTAACCCGCTCGCTGTGTCGAAGAATGGAGCAGCAGGGTTGATGCAGCTAATGCCTGCTGCCGCAAGAGAACTTGGACTCAAGGTGCCACGGTACGAAAATAAACGCAAGCCGAATTTTGATCCGAACATAGATGAACGGTTTGACCCACACAAAAACTTGCACGCTGGTTTAACTTATTTCAAGAGGCTGTATAAAAAACATTTGAATAATTTGACTTTGGCACTCGGCGCGTATAACGTCGGTCCCGGTAAGGTGAGGATACGCGGTCCCCTTATCAGCAGAGGTAAAAGATATGCGAATAAGGTCATTAATCGTTCCCAAATGTACCGAGATAATGAGACACAAATGAAAGTTGATCTTAAGCGGTTAGAAGCGGTCCTTGATTAAACGGAGGGTGCTTGCAAGACGCACCGTCAGCTGCAGGGGGATAACATGGATAAAATTAGATTGGCAATTGTTGGATGCGGCGGGATGGGACACCGACACATGTACGGATTGGCAGAACTCCATCGGGTAGGGTGGCCACGTTTTGACCTCGTCGGTGCTTGTGATCCGGTTCTTGACAATGCTGAGTCACTCGCGGCACAGGCAGAAGAACGTTTCGGTCAAAAGCCTGCTGTTGTTGGAAGTCTGGAAGAACTCGCTGAAGTCGGCGTAGATGCTGTAGATGTGACGACCACGCCACCGTATCATCACACCGTCGCTGTTGAGACCCTTGAACGCGGTTGGCATACTATGGTTGAAAAGCCGATGGGGTTGACGGTTCGGGCGTGCAATCTCATCCGTCGTGCGGCTGATGCTTCTGAGGCAATCCTCAGCGTTGCAGAGAACTATCGACGCGATCCAATGAACCGGCTTGCTAAGGCACTGCTGGACGCGGAAGTCATTGGCACCCCACGTTTCCTCATCCACCATGCAATTGGTGGCGCAAATCGTATGACTATCTCCGTCTGGCGACACCAAAAGGATCAGAGTGGTGTGTTGCTTGATGTCGGTGTTCACTATGCTGACATGATGGAATACCTACTCGGTGAAATTGATACTGTCTACGCGCAAACCCGTCTTCATGAACCTATTCGGCATAATTCTGCCGCAGTGACCGGTGAATCTGGTTCTAACCCCGCTGGTGTCTACACCAAATGGCAGCGCGAGATGCCTGCTGAATTTGAGGCAACAGCGGAGGATGCCGCTTACGCAACGATCACTTTCAAAAACGGTGTTGTCGGGCAATATATTGAGGAGCACGCGGCATGGGGACAAGGCGGTTGGCTCCGCAAAATCCATGGATCCCGAGGTTCTATGACGCTCCCTGGTGACCGGAGCGGTGGGACTATTACCCTCAATATTGACGGACAAGAAACGATTAATGACCAACGGGTTTTGGACCTCGTCCCAGACTTTCATTTAGATGCTGTCACAGCGGACCTTTTCGGCGGCGACCGATTGTGGAACTACAAGTTTACGCAAGGGGACGCGAAAAATATTGCTATTGAATACGGTGAATTTGCTGAAATTATTGCCGGAAACCGAGAAGTTGAAGTCAACGCCTATCAAGGCACACGCTCTGTCGCTGTCTCTTATGCAATCCTTGAGTCTGGTGCAACGGGCAAGATTGTTCAAATGGATCAGATGCTGGACGAATCGATTAACACGTATCAGCGTGAGATTGACGAAGGGTTAGGTATTTAAGTATTTCGCATGCATTGGGGGCAATCGAAACAGTGGCAGACAATCGAGAATTCGGCATCGGTTTGATTGGGTTAGGGATTGGACAGCAGCATCTGCTCGGTTATCAACGTCAAGGTTTACGCGTTGCTGCAATCTGTGACAAGGATGCTACACGCCTTAACGAGGTCGGCGACAAGTTTGATATTGATAAACGCTACACCCGTATTGTTGATTTAATTGCCGATGTCGATGTTGACGTGGTTGACATGGCAGTGCAACCGTGGATCCGTTCTCCTATCGTTAAAGCTGCTGCTGAGGCTGGCAAGCATATCCTCTGTCAAAAACCCTTCTCGATGTCGATGCAACAAGCCGTTGAGATGGTGGAAACCTGTGAACGACACAACGTGCAGCTCATGGTAAACCAAAATTCCTGTTTTGTTCCCGGCTTCCTCGCTATTGAACCCTACATCAATGCTGAACACCTCGGCGAAATCTATCATGTCTCAATAACTTGCAACGGGTTTTACACGGAGTTCCCCGAACGCCACTTGATTCCGGCGATGCAAGTACACCACGTCGGACTCGTCCATAAATGGTTTGGCGAGTATGAGAGCGTTTATTGCCAAGCGCACGGACATAACAGATCTATTGAAGACGGAGAAACTGTTTCTTTAGCACTTTTCAAGAGTCGGAGCGGCATACAAGGATTGCTTTCGTGTAACTGGGCGTCTCTCGCCAATCCCGGACGCAATTTGCAGCACCCGCACGAGGAGATTCGCATCCAAGGCACTAAAGGCGCGATCTACGGAAATAGCGATGATATGACCGTTCACCTCACGGAGCCGGAGCCTCGCGAAATTAAACCGTCGATAGAGGGAACTTGGTTTCCAGATGCCTTCGGTAACGTGATGGCTCACTTTTTGGAATGCTTGCGTACTGGAGAGAAGTCTATCACTAATGGGCGTGGCAACCTACACGTTGTTAAAACCCTTTTCGCCATGCACCAATCCGCCACATCAGGCGAGGTCGTTATGCTTGACGATATTTCACTGGATGGCGACTACGATCTGAACCCTCACCCTGTCCACAGCGCGGATGATACAATCATCCTACGATGACATCATGATAGTTGCACCCTACTGTTCGGTAAGATCTGGAATTCACCGGCTTTGACGAGCTTGTCCAAAAGCGGTTTCATTTTCTCCATAACAGTCTTCCGTGCAGATTTGTAACCGAAAAGTTTAGCAGTTTCAGTTATAAGGGACTTATCAGGCATTGCCCCTTGTGAAGTTAGAACAAATTTCATTGCCTCAACAATTTCCTCTTCACATATCCACTCAATTTTAGGTTTTGTTCGACAACGAACCTTTATCTCCCTATTGTCTGCTGCCCACAGAAAATCTCCATTCTGATGGATAAGTTTGTCTCTTTGGGCAGCTGCTATGCCTGCCTCAATCGCATTTTTAATTCGTTCCCCTGCTCGTTTTAATCCCCAGAGTTGGCGGATTCGGCGGGCAACCAAGTCAGTATGAACAGGGCTCTCAATTTTTACAACCTCTCTCACAGCTTTGGCGAGTTGGAATGTAGTTTGCAGGTGTAACTCACCCTGCATTGGGATTTTTAGATCTTTACAAGTTTGGTAATCCTGAACATGGTCTGCAATAGAAAGAGAATTTGAGGGATTGAAATTGGATTCAGAAGAACGGGCTGGCTCGGATGGTTTTGGCGGATCGATAGGTTCTGGTATTGGAACCGGTGACAATTTTTCAGCCTTAGCACGCTCAACAGCTTCCAAAAGTCGTCGTCTTGTTTCTGCACGATTGCGATACCAGTCTGTTGACCAGATACGATGGAGTTTCCATCCTAACCTTTCAAGTTGCTGCTGTCTTAATCTATCCCTATCTCTTGCTATAGGTGAACTGTGGTAAGGTGCACCATCGCATTCAATGCCAATAAGATAACGTCCAAGGGCGGTTGAATCGACCACTGCCAAATCAATCCGATAGCCTGCACACCCAACCTGTTTACTGACCTTACAACCTTGGCTTTTCAGGAATTCATACACAGATTCTTCAAACGGAGACTCAGGATCTACCAGTGGATTGTTAGATTCAGGCACTGGTAGATTCCCAGTTTCGGCATAATCAAGAAAAGTCTTCAGTGCCCTCACTCCAAAAGGCGCATCAATATCTAATTGAAGATCACTTGCACGAAAATTTGAAAAGACGACACACTTCTCACGAGCACGCGTGATGAGAACATTCAAACGGCGTTCCCCACCATCGCTGCTAAGAGGACCGAAATTTTTATGGAGTTTTCCATCCTTGCCGAATCCATAGCCGACACTTATGAAAATAACGTCGCGCTCATCACCCTGAATTGTTTCTAAATTTTTAACGAAAAAATATTCCTCTCGGTTGCTCGCAAAAAATTCTACCATTTCTGGTTGCTGCTGGAATTGGACTTCAAATTCGTCAAGAATTGCTTGTTGTTGTTTTATGCCAAAGGTGCCTATGCCAAGACTTTTATTTGGATAATTTCGGTAATGCGCAAACGCAGCTTTAACAACAGCTTGTGCCTCTTGCCGATTAGTAGAACTTTTACCACGGTCATAGACAGCATCAGGAATGTGTTCAAACTTAAGTCCCAAATGTTCTGCTTTATCAATAGCCGATGGAAAGACATACAAGTTATTGTCATAAAACTCCTGATTAGAAACAGCGATGAGAGACTCGTGCCGACTTCGATAGTGCCATTTCAACTCCTTCATAGGAACACTTTGCCTACACAGATCTAAAATGCTTACCACACCAACGATTGGGTTTGTAAAATCATCTTCATCTTTTTCCTCATCATCTTCAACGATACCATCAAAAAAACGAGTGGGCGGTAGTTGCCGAGTGTCGCCAATTACGATGGCTTGCTTGCCACGCAAAAGCGCGCCAAGCGCGTCTTCCAGACGAATTTGGCTTGCTTCATCAAATACAACTACGTCAAATTGAACCATCTGCGGATCGCAGAACTGCGCTATAGAGAGCGGACTCATCATAAAGCAAGGTTTGATTTTTTGGATTAAGCCTCCTGCTTGTGTTAAGAGATCGCGAATAGACATGTGCCCACGTTCTCGACTGAATTGCTTTTGTAGAATACCGATTTCTGAATCAGAAGATGCACCGCTAAAAAGACGAGGACGGTTCTGATGCAATTGAGTGATGAGACGTAGTCGATTCAATTCAATGATTTCGCTGTCAAGTTTTCGGAAACCTACTATTTTTTCTTCATGCAGATTAAAAACAAAATCGCGTAGTTCAGATCGTCCCCGAAATGCTTTGTCAAGAAAAGCATCTGCCAAATTTCCCTCAAAGCATGGAACTATATCCTCTGGTTCAAGCAGATCGTTCTCAATTCTACTAATTAATGGTTGTGCAATTGTTTGTTGGCAAGTGTCGCGCAACCTAACAAATTGCTCCCATGCTTGAAGGCGAGTTAGTCCCTGTTCCCATAATTCGAGGCGCGAACGTAGTTCAGTGAAAGAAACTTTTTTAGTTTCTACACCAAATAAGGCATTGGCATCGGTTCCAAGATGATTGAATAAAGCGGCACGTTTCTGTACGAAACGAATTTTAGCGGTTTCAACCTGTTTCGCAAGATGTTCAATTTGTTCTTGATTCACGCCAGTCCCAACTATATCAATAGCTTGTTCTGTAAGCACATCTCCGATCAATTGTTTGCGAAACTCAACAATCCACTCTTTAGACTCGCGTAATCGTTTTGGATCGCTATCCTCACCACGCCAGTACCTACCAAATAAATCCTGTCCTGTTTGTTCCATATCTTGAATCTCTGTTCGGATGTCAGTACATTGTGACAATTTCGCGAGGTCTGTAATAAGTTGCTCCGGTTTTTCAGACAGTTCACCAACATTGCCGTGAACGAATTGTATCCATGAATCAAATAACGGTAGTTCTGCTTTCCACATTTCAAGTTGTGAAGAGAGTTTGCCAAAAAATACATCTTCTGCATCTAAACCGAATACAGTTTTAGAATCAATTTCAAGTTGGCTAAGAAGTGTTCCGCGTTCTTTCACAAAACTCTCGCGTTGAGTTATAGCCTGCCTAATAAGGTCTTTCAGGTGTTCACTTGCAATTCCTTCACTAACAAGGTCTACTGCCCTGTTAGTCAGTGTGCCATCAAGAAATTCTTTCCGAAACAGCATAATCCATTTCGCAAACTGGCGGAGTTGGTCTGTATCGCTCTCCTCTGCTTTCCAATGCGATCCAAATAAAGAGCGGCCCGTCTGCTCCAACGCTTTTATCTCTTTTCGTTTGTTAATACAGTGCGCGAGTTCATCAAGGGATGTGAGAATCGCTTCAATTTTACGGGGTGGTTTGTCTTTGTAAAGACTACGAATCTGCTTTTTAATAGAATTGTATTTAGAGTGGAAGAATCGAACGGGTGGAAAGATCCCACATAATTCTTTGTACTCATCCTGTAGTAAGTCAATATCATCCCGCTCTAAAACTACTGACTCGAAAGTAATTCGTGCCTTAGTTAGAATATTCTGAACGTTTTCGACTTGCTTAATGAGTTTTTCCACCTCAGGGTTGGCATGATTCCAGTCTTCATTCAATAGGACTTCCCGCTCAACTGGGATTGAATTGACCATTACATTTGCTGCATTAAGCACGCGCCGGAGATCTTTAGGTGTACTAATGGATTGAATACCGCAAATTTCCTTTATATCATGGACTTTGTCTTCTAAAGCGCGTAATGCTTCCAAAGTAACGATGAGCTGTTCTTTGTTAAACTTAGCACGGGCTTCTATAATGCCTTTCTGCACGTCTTCAATTTTTTTGATTAATGTGTCAGACTCGCGATTTGGACGATTCCAAGCATCGTTTAATAATACCTCTCGTTCAACAGGGATCGCTTTTGACATCACACTAACACCTTTTAAGGCTTGTGGTAAAGTTGCTAGCATCGTAGGAATCTGGATCGCACAAACGTCAGCGAGATCGTGAATCACTTTTTCCAAAGCATCCAATGCATTAATGCATGTTCCAATTAACGCTTTCGTATTTTTTATGTAGGCAGGTGTTACGATGTCAGGTTTGCAACCACGCCAAGGATTATTTGCTACAGGAGTTACAAGAGGCAGTATAGTTGCGAGTTCTTCAAGACTTTGCTTTGTTTTCGTCCAACAATCCGGTGTAGTTTCGGTTGGATTGGCAAACGTAATCAGCGGCATGTCGCGCTCAACATTTTCAAAATGACATTGCGCCATTTCGCGAACACCGAAAAGCGTAAAAGGAGATTTTTGTGTCTGGTTGATAGGTTCATGGAGTGCGTTGACATAGGCGTTGAGACTCTCTTTACGGGAATCAATTTGATCGAAGATATGATTCTGCTCCGTTTTTTGCGGAGGGCCTACAGCAAGCGAACGTTCAAGTTCTTTCAATACTTCACGTTTATTGGACTTATGACTGTGCAACTCCAAACAAAAATCACCAAGACCAACACTGTCAAGTCGCTCTTTTACAACTTCAAGTGCAGCCATCTTCTCACTGACAAAAAGGACTTTTTTGCCAGCAGCGAGAAGTTCAGCAATCATATTTGCGATAGTTTGAGACTTGCCAGTTCCTGGTGGACCTTCAACTACCAAGTTACGCTTTTTTTTAACTTCTTCTATGACTGCAATCTGAGAAGAATCTGCGTCCATCACATGATAAAAATTGCGACTCGGCACTTGGTCAACCTCTTCTGGTTTAAACTCATCGACTTTATGTGCTTGGGGTGATTCTCCAAGAATCTCCCCAAGCAAAGGATGGTCACCTATTACCCAGCCTGCCGGATTCAAATCTCTGTACATTACAAATTTGGTGAAACTAAAAAAATCAAGATAGATGTCTGGTACAACGCGCCAGTTTTTCTGATGGGATATTGCTTCGGTCACGGACTGAAAATAGGCATCAACGACAGTTTTTTCCTCAAGCATTTTAAGAATTTTAAGATCAGGAAGTTCAACGCCTTGTTCTTTGAGCTTAGCTTCCAGAGATATGTTCGGAAATAATTCCGCTCCACTCCAACAGAGGCTGAATCGGGTCCGAACCTTTTGCTGTTTTAGCTCAACTGGTATGAGTATTAATGGTGCCCTATTTAACTGATTGGCATGTTCTATTTCCGTCCATTCGAGAAAGCCAAGGGCAAGATATAGAATGGAATAACCCTGCTCTCTAAAGACTGTTTCAGCCTGTCGATGAACATAGGATAACTTTTTGTAGAGTTCTTCCTTTGTCAAATCAGTCTGTAAAAGCCGATCAGTGTGGTGCTTCGGAAGTTCAGCATTTTGCAGGTTGAGGAAAGGTGAATACTCATCTAGCTCTTCCTCCTTAAAAAGTGACCGAATTTCTTCTTCGGAAATTTCTGATGGTTTAAATTGCATCGTCTTTGGTTGCAAAACGAGAATGTCAAAAATTTCTCTCGGAATTTCATCAACCACTTGAATAGTTCGCCGTCTGCTTGGCCGATAGTTCAGGAGACGATTGTTCAACGTCAAGTCAAGAAGGCGTTGACGTGCCATCCGCACCGCTTCTTCAATCTTGGACTTGACAGAAGTACTTTTTTCGTTCAAAACATTGTTTTCGTTGTTCATAAAGTTAATTCTCCTGTTTGCGTTCAGATAACTCCCATGTAAGTATTATTACCATTCTCCTCTCCGATCAGGCCAAGGATGTGCCTTGGCAACTTCCTCATTGAGTTCGGTGCCCCACCCCGGACGCGTCGGGATCTTCATGTAGCCATCCGTAATGTCTGGGACGTGTGTCGTCAAGTCGTCTTTCCAAGGGACATCATCAATATCAATTTCCATGATTCGCACATTGGGCAGCACGGCACAAAGACTCGCGCTCATATAAGTGGCGAGGTGGCTATAGTAGTTATGCGGCGCGACGTTGAGTTGAAACACGTTCGCCAAGTCCCCAATCTTTTTTGAGGGTGCGAATCCGTTCCACGGTACGTCTATCATGAACACATCAGCGGCACGACATTCAAAATAGGGGAGGTATTCGCGCATGTAATAGAGGTTTTCGCCGGTACATATCTTCGTCGTTGTGGAATCCTTGATTTGACGGATAGCCTCGTGGTCGTACATATCGATCTCCAGCCACAGCATGTCGAACTGCTCAAGTACTTTGGCGATACGCATGCACGCCTCCGGTTTGAAGTTGAAGTTCAGATCAAGGTTGATACCAACATCGGGCCCCACTGCTTCTCTAAAAGTACCGATTAAGGTTTCGATGTGCCGTAGGACTTGAGGCGTTACGTTTCCGTCGGTCGTACCGGGTCCACCACCGAAACCACCGAAATGGACAGACGCGGTGTCACCGGGAAAAATGACATTGGTTTTAAGCGCGGTGAAGCCTCTTTCAACGACTTCACGACCTAATGCGGCGATGTCATCCATGCTTTTTAAGGGTGGCACACCAATCAGTTCATAATTGCGGGCACGAGAGCTACCACAGTGCGACCAATAGACACGCACGTCATCACGTGTCGGTCCACCGAACAACTCAACAACAGAGATTCCCAAGGCTTTCGCTTTAATGTCTACCAAGGCACACTCGATTCCAGCGATCGCCTTCGCTGCAATGCCGCCAGGACTTTGCCGAGAACCGCGAATCATGTCCCAGAACCGCATCTCATAAGCACGTGGATCTCGTCCAATCATCAGCGGTGTGAAATCCTTGATAGTTCCGACCACGCCGTTGGGGTTTCTGCCGTCGCTACATTCCCCATAACCGGTGATCCCTTCGTCTGTTTCAACCTTAACGAAAGTCCATGGGCGCCACCCTGCATCCACAATAAACGTTTCAATATTTGTAATTTTCATAGTTATCCTTTTCGTTCTATAGGGGCGATTACAACTTGACGACTTCTTTGCGTCGATTCGATTCAAGAAGCGCGTCACAGATGCGCGTTGTATTTACGGCTACTTCGGACCATTTTTCTTCAAGGTTCCCAGATTGCACAATCTGAGAGAACCGCTCAATCATTGTAACTTCCTGAATACACCCATCAATAGTGTTCCGTTCGTTTCCGTCCGGTCCGTGAATCCAGAATCGGGCAGTCTCTTCAGACGTAGGGACGGTGAAATCATCACAGACGATTGAGGCGCGCGTGCCAGCAACTTCAAACCACTTCCGAAGTCCTGTGTCAAACCCACAATCTAAGGTCGCAATGCGTTCGTCCTCAAACCAGAGGATACCAGTGAGATTAAAGTCCACCCCAACTTTGTAACGCGCTGTCGCGAAGACCTGTGTCGGCATCTGCTCGAATGCCCAGAGAATCGCACGGACACAGTAGTAGCCTAAATCTCCGAGACTTCCGCCTGCGAATTCCTTCATTGCTCGGATATTGCCGACAGGGATTGTGTCCCAATTAAAGGTGAACGCAGCTGTCACTCGGCGGAGGTGCCCGAGGGTCCCGTCTGTTAGTTTCTGCTTCATTGCCGCGGTGCGTTCATGATGCACCCACATGACCCCGTCCATCAGTTGCACACCATTTTGTCGACAGGCATCTGCCATAGCAGTGGCTTCATCAGCATTTGCGGCAAGCGGTTTCTCACAAAGGACGTGTTTACCGCGTTCTGCCGCTTTGATTGTCCATTCGGCGTGGAGTGAGGGGGGTAAAGGGATATAGATGGCATCAAGTGAGTCATCAGCGAGAAGCGCGTCGTAGGTGCCGTAGGTCGTAGGAGCATTATGCTCTTGTCCCCATGTAGTAGCACGTTCTTCAGTCCGACTCGCAACCGCAATTAAGTCAGCGTTCCGGGCGAGATGGATCGCATGGGCAACCTTTGTCGCAATATTTGCTGTGCTGAGGATTCCCCAGCGGACAGGTGATTTCGTTTCAGTGGTCATGTTGTTCCATCTGATGTAAGGTTGTTGTTTTTGCCTGTTAGGCTTATCATAATATATCGTATAATGGAAAATAGATCAAGTATATTAGATGTCCGGATCGAATCGGTTTTAACTTGATTTTCAGTGTGAAAATGATATAATGCGATAAGCACCGCGTCTGCTGCCAATAGACCGAAGTATACACAAGGAGTTTTATGAATACGAAAAAATTCATACGATGCGTATTTCTATTCGCGATTGTTGCCCTAATTATCGGATTTTCCGCGTGTGAACGAGTTTCCCAGATTACCCAACCTGCAACATCTCAGATGCCGGAAGTCGGTGAAGATATTTCTATCGGGGTCGTTTTACCATTGACGGGTCGGTTCAGTTACGTGTCTGGCAGCCCACTCTTGCAAAGTTTTGAGTTGGCACTCAGTGAAATTAACGCCGCCCGACCTCATGGTGTGGAACTCAAGCTTATCATCGAAGACGATCAAAGCACCACAGAAGGCGCAATCGCAGCTTTCAATAAACTGATCCACCAAGACGGGGTGTCCGTTATTCTTGGACCTGTTAATTCAGATCAAACGAAGGAAGCTTTTCCGATCGCACAAGAAAATGAGGTGGTCGCAATAAGTCCGACATCTTCTGCCCGCGGTCTCAGCGCGATCGGAGATTTTGTCTTTCGCGTCGCGTTGACTACAGATATACTTATCCCCAGGGGCATTGAAGTCACACAGACACACCTCGGTTATCAACGCGTCGCTACACTATATGATGAAACTGATCTTTTCTCCACCGATAGCGACACAGCAGTGCGGGAGGTCCTCAAGGCGCGCGGTATTGAAGTGGTCGCCACTGAAACCTTCCAAGGTGGAGATACCGACTTTTCCGAACAGTTAACCCGAATCCAGATACTGGACCCTGATGTTATCTTTGTTTCATCTCAACCCCCAGAAAAGCCTGACATACTCACCCAAGGGCACGCACTCGGCATATCTGCTCCGTTCATCGTGCGCACATTAACCGGAGCAGATGTGCAAGCCGCAGGCGCAGCCGCCGAGGGCGCGATGACTTTTATCGGATGGGGTGCCGTTGTTGATACGCCACAAAATCAAGCGTTTGTGGAGAACTATACCACCCAATTCGGCATGGCACCCAGCAACTTCGCGGCGCGCGCGTATGCCGCATTTCATATTCTCGCGGAGGCGATCGAGAGGGCACACGCAACCGATGCTGTAGCGATTCGAGACGCGCTCGCAAGTATCAGAGATTTTGACACAATTTTAGGGAAATTCTCTTTTGATGCTAACGGGGACGCGGTCTACGACCCGAAGGTTCTGATTGTCAAAGACGGCGAATTGCTCCTCTTTCAGTAGCCATGATAATAGGTTGATTTTCTCGTTCACGTAAAGTATAATCATCCAACGTGAGTTCAACTTAAGCGTGCAGGTTGGGTGGTGTACCTGAGAACGCAAGATAGAAGTGTGCGCTACAAAATCCCGTGGACATCAACACCTTTGCGTGGAAAACAAGGGCTACATATCTAAAATCTGATAGGAACTTTATTATGAATACTAAAAAATTCACACTTTTCGCATTTCTACTTGTAATTACTGGACTAATCGGATTCTCCGCGTGTGAGCGAGTTTCCCAGATTGTTCAACCTACCACACCCCAGATGACGGAGACCAGTGAAGAAATTTCCGTCGGTGTCGTTTTACCTCTGACAGGACGACTTACGGATTCATTTGGTAAACCAATACAGCAAGGCTTTGAATTAGCACTCAGCGAAATTAACGCTGCGTATCCCAGTGGAGCAAAACTCAATCTTATTATTAAAGATGGTCAGAGCACTATAGACGGGGCAGTTGAAGCCTTCAATAAACTGATTCACCAGGACGGGGTATCTGTTATTCTCGGACCTGCTACCTCAAGTCAAACTGAGATGGTTTTTCCGATAGCGCAAGAAAATCAGGTTGTGGCGATTAGCCCGACATCTTCTGCCCGCGGTCTCAGCGCGCTGGGGGATTTCGTTTTTCGCGTCGCGCTGACTACAGATATACTTATCCCCAGGGGCATTGAGGTAACACACACAAAACTTGGTTATCAACGCGCCGCTACACTATATGATGAAACCGATCTTTTCTCCACCGATAGCGACGCGTCCGTACAGGAAGTCCTTGCTGCGAAAGGGGTTGAGGTGATAGCTACTGAAACCTTCCAAGGTGGGGATACCGACTTTTCTGAACAATTAACCCGAATACAGACCCTGAATCCCGATGTTATTTTTGTCTCTTGCTTATCGCCGGAAAAGCCTGGGCTTCTCATGCAAGGGCATGAGCTCGGTATATCCGCTCCCTTTATCGTGCGCACATTGACTGCAACAGAGGTGCAGGCCGCAGGTGTAGCTGCCGAAGGGGCGATGACTTTTGTCGGGTGGGGTGCCGCTGTTGATACACCGACAAATAAAGCCTTCGTGGAGAATTATAGTGCCAAATTCGATATGGAACCGAGCAACTACGCCGCGCGTGCGTATGCTACACTTCATATTCTCGCGGAGGCGATCGCGAATGCACACGCAATCGATTCTGCAGCGATTCGAGACGCGCTCGCAAGTATCAAAGATTTTGACACAATTTTAGGGAAATTCTCTTTTGATGCTCACGGGGACGCGGTTTACGATGAGAAGGTTTTGATTGTCAAAGATGGTAAATTGGTACGCTTTGAGTAATCCTCGGCTGCATGTATTGAAACGGGCTGCCTTGAAAGATGCCGAAATGCTAAAGGATGGAAGGTTTGGAGAATGTATTAGGTCAGTTTTACACTAAATCAGAGGTCGCGGGAGTCTGTTGGGAGCATTTCACGAACACACTTTCAACCCTAAATCTGAATCTCAGCGACCTCTTTTTCGTGGAACCTGCTGCTGGCACGGGTGCGTTTTACAAACTCTTACCCCCTAAGAAACGATTCGGCATCGATCTCGTGCCGAAATATAAGGATGTAAAATCCCAAGACTTTTTTAGCATCACCGGTTTCCCATCCGCCCGCAGAGATACTGCAGTTATTGGCAACCCCCCATTTGGCAAACGTGGAAAGTTAGCCATAGCCTTTTTCAATCATGCTGCCCATTTGGCGGACATCATCGCGTTTATTGTACCTGTTAATTTCCGTAAGTTTACAACTCACAAACAACTTGATTCGAGCATGCGCTTCATCAGCAAATTGCCACTCCCAAGAGATGCTTTCCACCTTGATACAGGCAAGTCCTACTCAGTAAATACAGAATTCCAGATATGGACACGTTTGACAAGCACGCACCAAGATATGCGTCAGTATAAACCCTTACCGATTCAGCACCCAGATTTTCAGATGTGGCAGTACAACAACACACCCGATGCTTTGAAAGTTTTTCAGAACCCCTTTGATTTTGCTGTGCCGTGTCAAGGGTGGCAGGATTATTCCCGTAGGGAAACAGATGAAAAGCGGTGTGAACGGAATAAGCAGTGGATGCTTTTGAAAGCAAACAATTCCGGTGTTCTAAAACGATTGATGCATATAGACTATGAAAGTTTAGCACAAGAGTGTGCCACGGCTGTTCCGGGTTTCCGGAAGGGGGACTTAGTGAAGGCGTATGCAGATTACTATGGGAAATAGAATCTACTGCGAGGATAATCTCTAAATCCTAATGTAGAGTTATTCATCACAACGACGTGAAACCTAACTTCTTCATCATCGTTATTTTATTACCAGAAGAATGCGCGGTCCCAGAGTGATGGCAGGGCAATGATATAGCCAATTCTTTTGATTATATTGGTACTTTACTTTTTAATTTTGACAAATTACCTGATTTATGTTAACATATTGTTGGAGATTTCGGTTCACTTCATTTTTTAGGTAAAGTTGAGACTACAACAGAATTTTGCTTGAAACTTCGATTTTTTCACATGAAAGGTTGATTGATGCTCACGTATAAGGTTAACCCGAATACACATCAAGATTATCGCTCGCTCCTTCAAAAAGCTGTGCGCCGTAGTGATGATACTCTTGTTACTAAGGTTGTTGACCAGCTTTATAAGGTAGATGATGCAGCGTGGCTAAAGAGACGGACTGGTGTAATTATTGCTGAAGAGTGTTGGCCACTCATGGCAAAATGGGAATTGCCTAAAAAACTAGAGGAACAGCAGGCGGCGATAAAAGATATTCTTAGTCAGGTTGCTTTATCAAAAAAGTTTAAGGATGCTGCTGGATTAGGATCTCTGGCATATGCCCTGTCAGAAGGCGATAGTTCGGTACTAACCGGTTCTGACGAAGATTATTATATCAAACGTATTAGGGACGCCATTAAAGATGGGAAAACATATTGGAAGTGGGCTATTTCTCAATGTTCAAACGATCCTGTAACTAGGTTGGTTACACAAGCAGAAAGGGCTTATCGAAAAGCCGGATGGCCTTGGGATAAAGCTTTTATTCAAGCAACCGCATATTTAGCAATTAGGGATGGAATTCCTAAATGGAGACCGGTTCCTAATGTTAAAGCGAAGTTCCCATTTTGGGTCGCATTGGATAAGCACACCCCACAAGGAAAAATGGCTCTTCGCGAAGTTTCAAAGAAGACTGGAGTTTCTTGGAGGCAGCTGAATTGGGTCAGTTTTTACTGTGAAAGTGGCCATGTTGATAATTCAATACCTTCCCGATGGTGGGATAGAGAAGTAGAATGGCGACTCAGTAAAGTAGGTTTATCATTCAACATGGCAAAATCAATGTGGACAGAAGCGCGACCGGAATTTATTAAAGCACTACGGGATGAGCCCGCACGCCTTGAAGAAATTTTCGGAGATAGTATTCCTTATAATGTGGGTGGAAATGGACAACTTTGCTTCATTATCCTAAATCCTCGGGAAAAAATCCGTGATAACTGGCAACGACATTCAATCTTTGGTTAACTTGTTTGAGGAACGTCAGGTATTCCTTTATCACGCGTGTCAATTGATTGACTTTCAATCATATCTTCACCTTGGTGGGATTCCCTCACGCGCTCTACTTGAGAGTAAACAGGCAGAATTTACGAAATTCCAGACTGATGCCATTGATCGTGAAAATAGTGTATGGGATAAAGTGTTTGTAAATTTAGCGGACTTTGGTGAATCGTTTGCCCGTGGTGATAAGAGCGTACCGAATCCTTATGGACCTATACTTTTCCAAATCTCGCCCTCGGCTTTATTGGAAACATCTGATGTGGCTATATGTCTTCGGTCCGCCGGAGCACAAGGGTTTAATCGAGAAGGAGAGGCACTCAGGACAGTCGAGCAAATTAATCGACTATTCTTATATCCAAGTAATGTTTACCCCCTCTCTAAGAGGCGTTTAATTAAGTTTGGAAATAAACTGGAAGTAGAATTTGAAGACCCAAACGCTCAAACACCAGAAATCAGTTGTACAGTGTCAAGCGGTGTATTGTCAATTCAAAAGGTCCGACTTGTTAGAGTTGCCCCGTATATGGTAAACGGTCGAAGCCTACGAAATTGGGCAGATAGTATCAAAAAAAGACATGGTGCTCAATTTTCTATTTACGAGCGTACCCACTTTCAAGATAATTCAAGAAAGCTCCTTTATAACGAAATCGTGGAACAAATTGGTGAGGAAATTCCATCATTATATGCTATCACCCAAGATAATACATGTACTCAGCCCTTACGAGAGTGGGCAAGGCAGATCTCCCAAGGAGATTTAGAATGGCAATTCAAAAGATATGCTACATATTTACGTGATGGAACGCTTAAACTAATGCGAACAGCATCTCTGCCTAGCGAACGTTAACAACCTACCCAAACCGCTTAGGTCGATAAGGCGCAAACCAATCCACCCGTGCATCGTCAACAATTTCCAAGGTTGCCATTTCACCTACCAAAGGTGCCAGCGTCACACCGCTGTGCATTAAGGCAATATACAAATTCTCCACCGCTTCAGTAAATCCGAGTACTGGAAACCCATCAAGCGGCATCGGACGGTAGCCAACCGGTGTTGGGATCGCCTCCGCATCCGCTATCGCTGGTAGATAGACCCTGGCACGAGCAAGAAGCGCGTCGGCGTGCTGTTGTGAATTATCGCGGTTGATTCCCTCTTGGGTGCCTTGCCCGATTCTAAGACTCCCATCGGTTAATTGTCGCAGATGCAGGTGCTGATGGTTTTCATCCGTTGATGGCGCATGAATGATTGATACGTTATGTAAAACCTCGGCGCACGGCGTTGTTTTAATAACGATTCCTGGGCTTCGTTGTTGAGGGATGTGTACCTGCGCTAAGGATGCGAGTTCGGTTGTCTGAATACCGCTCGCTAAGACAACAACATCACACGGGAATTCGGCATCGCTGGTTTTGACAGCAGTGATACTGCCGTCGCGAATGACGAACCCTGTGACGTTGGTTTTGGGATGCACGACCGCACCTGCCTCGCATGCACGCTGAAGGCAGGCATCAATGAATTTATCGGTTTCAATATGAATGTCTGCTTCGGAGAAGGACGCGGCTTCCACGATGCCGGGGTGTAGATCGGGTTCAAATGCCAACATCTCGTCACGGGTAATGAGCCGACACGGGTACCCCCAGGTCTGAATTTGTTGGATGCGATCCCGGAGTTGCTGTGCGCGTTGCGGATTGTTTTCCCATCGCATTTCACCGCCGTAATGGATACCGATATCGGTATCAAGTTGATGTGCCAGTCGGTACCACATATCCAGCGAACGTCGGTTGAGGGTGTGATACTCACGCGGATCCTTCCCGAAAGCGTTTGCCCACGCAAATGAGTGTCCAGATGCGCCTGCACCGGGGATATCGCGTTCCAGAAACGTTACAGCAATGCCGTTTCGTCGGGATAGATGATAACCGAGTGCGGCACCGATGACACCCGCTCCCACTATCACAACGTTTTTCGGCTGGAGACTTGAAAAAAAAACTGAATTTTTGTTTGGCAATTTTTTAACGACAGTAAAAAGAATTAACAGTTGAAAAATTTTAGCGGTGTGCTGCGACAATAAATCCTGTTAAACCGGTAAGTAACAGTTGAAAGCCTGTTTGATAGAATAATATTAGAAACGGTTGGCAGAGTGCTATCAAGCCCAGCGCGATTAAACCGACAGAGATTTGTTCACACAAGGTTTTCTGTGAAAAAACAATCGAGAAAACGGTTACTCCGGGCAGCAGCAGGTGTAGAGCGGTACTATTAAGTGATGGAGAGAAAGGTTGGTAAAGGAAAACAATACCGGCGCATGCGAAGAGTGCTGAGACAATACTTACCGGACGCTTCGCGGTTGTTGTCATGCCGAACGCAATAGCACAGGCGAAAAGTATATGAAAAGTTGAGCCGCGCAGGATTGAGGGCACAGGTAGATAGAGAAACCCGAGACCGATCACTAAACCTATACCGGATATAACGGAGATTCGTTGTTTATTCTCAAAAGCGGTACCAGCAAGAATCGCAGCAATACTCAGCAGCACCAACGAGATCCCCTTCAATAGAACGGCATTTTGAATAATACGCGGCGGGAGCAGTGAAATACCTTCTACATAAAGAAATATAATACCAAATACGAAGAATCCGATTGCAAGCAGCTGATTCCGTTTTTCTTTTGCCATAGCAATTTTTCGATACCTATGGAGGCGGCACCTTTAACCTCGTTGTCTGTGCCCATCAATCTTTGCGTTTTAGCAGGCGGTTTACCCAAGTTTTGGATTGTTCCTCTGTTAATTGACTTTTCAGCTTGTCAACTTCCGCTGACAACTCCTGTTTTTCAACTTGAAAGGATTCAATTGTTTCCTGGAGTTGCGTATTTTCGGCAACAAGTGCTTGCTTCTCCCCTTCCAATTTGTCGCAGGTTTCCCGTAGGTGTGTTATATGAAAAACTTGACAACTGAGGTTTTCGATGATGTCATCTGTTGGAATGTTATAGGTAAGTTTTTTTATCAGCAGTGCGAGACCGTCAATGCGTAACTCAATTTGTGGTTTTGGACTATCTCCTGGTTTTTCGGATCGGGCAGAGACGACACGTAGATACGGTTCAATATCGACATCTCTCCGCTCTAACGTTCGATTGATGATTTCTTTTTCCACACCTATTATTTCAGTGATTTTGGAAGGATTCAGATAGAGGTCCATTCCCAAATTTCCTAAGTATATTTTTATGTATGAAGATGAATACTGTTGTCTGCTTTGAAAATAGAGTAAAAAGCAATCATAACATCTGTCAGAATATTTAGCAAGTTAAAGTTTCAGAGTGTCTGTAGGAGCGGTTTCGGCGCGCTTACGAAGCGCGCCGACAAAACAAATTCGAGACGCTGCGAAAAAACGAGATTCTATGAAATCCCATCCCAATATTTCCACATATCGTCGGGAGTCTCAAACTTAATCTGGTCCAAATCTTTTCGGCGGTACCGAGAGATGAGTGCGATTCGGACGTTGCGACCACAGTTGGATCCAGCCGTGTGGCTCATTTGATGATGCCAGAAACAGACATCACCTGCCCCGCCTGTGAATTCGTAACTCGGTCCCAAATCAAACGGAGCGATACCACCCGGAAGGCTATCCAAGTCGTGATGTCTAAAGTATTCTGCCCAAATCCGGTGGCTTCCGGGCCAAACCGTAAACCCGCCACCCTGTTCTTCAACTGTGTCGAGATAGACGGTAGCACCGAGCGTGAAGGCACCGACAACACCTTTAGGCACCCCGTTCGTGGGGGTATGGTAACCGTCAAGATGTCCCCTGGGTTCGCTCCATTTTCTGTCTGGGTCTGGAAAATTGATATGCGGTCCTGCTCCGCCGCTGGCGTTCAATTTGCCCTCACCGACGAGTTCTTCTGCCATAGCGAAGACTCGGTTGTTATATGTTGTCCCGCTGATAACATCTTCGCTGCCAACAGGCACTGTACGATAACCTTTACGAATCCAGGACTCTGGGTCGTTCCGATCTTCTTCCAGCTCTTCCCAAAGTCTGTCAAGTGCGGCATCAATCGCTTCCTGTTCCAGCGCGCCGCGGACGACCAAATAGCCATTTTCTTTAAAGAACGTTCTGTCTGCTTCCGTTAAATATGCCATGGTTCCGTTTCTCCCAGAATGTTTTGTGATCTGCCTTCAGGTTCGGAGATCGTTTCTCCTAACTTGTGTTGGCTTCAGCAAGTGCTGTGCCTACGGATTTGGAGGGTTGCAATATTTCTCCTATCCTCCAACAAACCACTTTATTAGCATAGCTACTGCTATCATACCAACGATGTATATAAGGGTTTCTATCGGTATCCCAATTACCACTATGCACGAACCTCAAATCCATTCTCTTCACGCGCTTTTTGGTAAGGTATCTCGTCTATATTCAATCCGAAACCCAGACTTTGGGGAACATTCACATAACCGTTGGATATGGAATAACCCGAATCATCTATACCCGGAGTCGTCGCGTGATCCCACTCGGTGAACTCAAACCGCTCTACCTTCGCTGCAAGGTGACAGGTGACGAAATTGCCATAATAACCACCATAGTGATGTGGTGCTGTGCCAACGTCCACCGCATCTAATTCGGGACCGAGTTCAAGCCAGCGTGAGAAACCGGGGTAAAAAATATCGTATTGCACGATGTCAATGAGTCCATCTTTTGCCCAGTCTACCAAATTCGGTGAGGCACCACCTTCGCCATCTGCGATACGCGTTTCTAAACCTTCGGCGTTCAGCCATTCCTTCAGTAGACTATAAACACGGGCATCTTCGTGAAACGCTTCTTCCATCCAATAGACATTTGCATCAGCAGCTCCACCTAATACCTGCTTTGTAAGATTGAGGTTATAGCCGTTGTTTGCGTCTATCAAAATCGAAGCATCGGGTCCGACAGCCTCGCGGACAGCACGAATAACATCAATATCCCGTTGTGTCCCTTTATCGAGTGGCATGTGCATCGCGCCGCGCCCTACCTTGATTTTGTAGGCGTTATGTCCGCGTGCCTTCCCCTCTAATGCCTCGGACGCAATAAGTGCCGCCGCTTCAGCATTGTCCTCAAGGTGCAAATCATCGATGTAGAGCGAAGTATCATAACACGGGGCGCGAAATTCTCCATTCCCTCCAGAAAGCATCGCATAGACCGGTTTTTGCGCCAAATTTCCCACCAGATCCCAGAGTGGATACTCCAACATTCTGAATTCTTCGGTGACACCACTTTCTGCCTTGAAAGCATCATTGAGTTGAAACCCAACGATTGCTTCCGCTTTTTCGCGCGAGATTGGCGAAAACCCAAAACCACTGGCACCATCTGTTGTCGTTAGACGTGCGATGGCGGGACGGACATACAATCCATGTTCACCGAGTCGCGAGTTGCAGCCAGCTTTACGAGGGCGTTCACCTGTTAAGCGTGCCCATTCAATTCGTTCGATTCTTACATCTTCCACTCTTACTGACCTCCGTAGGTATCGTTTTAGCAGTGCCGTTTTCGTTAAAAGGAGAGGCGCGATCCTATGTTTATATAGGAAGTTGCGCCTTAAAAAATAATTAAATCTCGTAGAATAAGCCGCTATAATTGCGTTTCAAGAAGTGCCAGACTTGCGGGGTCCAACCGATGGTAGTTCTCAATTTCGTAGCGATTGCCATCGGCATCTTTAATAAGCACTCGCCCGTTTTCAAGGCTGACGACATCGTAGCGAGTCCGCATGCCAAAGGTTACGGGACCACGGTTGGTTTCCACGACCCACCGCGTAACACCGAATTCGCCCTCAAGTTCATGGATCTTGGTGATTTTCGGCATAAAATATCGCTTCTGCAACTCTGACACGAGGATTTCCGCCGACTCTCGCGGTAACTGTCGGATGTCCTGAATAATACCGATTTCTTCGCCTTCGCTATCCAGCAGTGTGATATATTTGTTGGAATCAGTGAGTGGGAAGGATCGGATTGCTTCAACGTTTGTGTGGCTTGTGCCATCCGGCAGTTCAACCGTGAGTTCTTCAAACGAATCTCGCGCAATTTTGACCTTGGGGGCATCAAGGAACTGCACCTCATCGGTAATCGGCGTAGCTTCCTGCATAACGTGGTTTCTCCTTCTTCTATAGCAGGGAGGGTGCGGTGTGCGCTTTCTAAGCGTACACCGCAAAAATGTGTTATTGCCTACAAGGCACGAATCTTTGACAATTCCGTCTGCTTCTCACACAAGACTGCGTAAGTACCATCTTTGGCAAGAAGTTCTTCATGCGTACCGATTTCGTCAACTTTCCCATCTTTCAGCACGACTAACCGGTCAGCATACTTGAGCGTAGAGAGTCGGTGCGCGATGGCAAATACAGTACGACCGCGGACGAGCCGTTCCAACGCTTCCTGAATATTCGACTCGGTTTCTGTGTCTACGGACGATGTCGCTTCGTCTAAGATAAGGATTCTTGGGTCTTTCAGGATCGCGCGGGCGATAGAAATTCGCTGTCGTTCGCCGCCGGACACGCGAGCACCACGTTCACCGACCATTGTATCGTAACCATCGGTGAATTTGATGATAAATTCATGTGCATTTGCTGCTTTCGCTGCAGCGATAATTTCATGCCGAGAAGCCCCCGGTTTCGAGTAACCAATATTTTCGGCTATTGTCCCTTGGAACAGGAATGGATCTTGAAGCACCACACCTACTTGTTGCCGCAGTGCTTTCAACTTAATGTCTTGGGTATCATGCCCATCAATCTCTATTGAACCTTCACTTGGATCATAGAAGCGGGTAATCAGGTTAATCACGGTGCTCTTTCCAGCACCGCTGTGTCCGACGAGTCCAATCATCTCACCTGCCTCTGCTCGGAAACTGATACCGTTGATGGCGTTCTTTTCTGTGTCGTAAGAGAAATAGACATCCTTGAATTCGACATCGCCTTTGATATTTTCAAGGGTGACCGCACCTTCTCTGTCCGCAACACTTGGGGGGGTGTCTATGATTTCAAATACTCGTTCGGCAGATGTTGCGGCTCGGATGAATCGTTCGTTCATCTGACAGAGTGTGTAAACAGGTCTGAAGAACCGTCCCATTAATGCCTGGAACATAAAAAGTTCACCGAGCGTTAACAGTCCATTGAAGATTTGTGAACCACCAATCAACCATATCAAGATAGAACCGGAAAAGATAATAAATTCCATGATCGGGCGGTACAGCGTATACAACTTCGCCGCATTCATTTCGCCATCGAACACCTGATACGTCTTTTCGCTAAATCGGTTTACCTCGTAGCGTTCGCGCGCAAAAGCCTTGACGACTCGCACGCCTGGAATGGTACTTGCCAGTATTGTGCTAATGTCGGCATGCCGCTTCCATAGCACGGAAAACACTTTGCCCATCTTTTTCCCAAAGAAGATGGTAAAGAAAATAAGGCAGGGCACCGGAATCAACGTCCACGCAGCCAGTTTCCAATTGGTGAGAAACATAAAGGCGCAGATATAAACGAGCGTTAGTGAATCACCAATTAAATCTTGCAAGCCACTTGCAATGAACTCGCGGAGCCTTGCTACATCGCTTGTGATTCTTGACATGAGGTTACCGGTGTCACGCTGATTGTAAAAATCTAAGGAAAGCGAGTTGAGATGCTCGTATGTTTCGTTCCGAAGTCTGCGCGTGATATTTTGGCCTACCCATGCCATCATATAGCCCCGGACAGCACCAGCACCCATCGTGAAAACATTGAAACTAATCATTAAAATGATAATGGTGGTAAGGTGCCCCCAACTTCCAGCAACAGGAAGCGTTAGCCACCCTGAAACACCTTCAACTATCCCGCTGAGTTGTCCCCATGTCGGATCTGGAATCGGTTCACCAGTTGCGGTTAACGTAGCTCCGCTGACCCTACTTTGTGCTGGAGAAAGGACATTATCAACGACCTCCTTGCTCAGAACAGCTGGGAACAACGAAACGAGCCGGATAACCATCATCAAAGCAAGAGCAGGAACGGCAACGTGCCAAAAAGGGAATGAATATCTAATAAGTCGGAAGATGAGTTTCCCTTTTTCAACACAATTAACACAAACGCCAGACCAGCGCGGTAACGGTTGTCCGCATTTTTCACACTTGTTTTTATTTTTACCCCAGCCTTGCGGACGGTGTTGTTCCTCATGTTCTACATCCGGGTTCGCGTCTTGGACGAGCGTTTCCAATTCAGGCGTTGCTAACTCGAATTTTGGCGAGACTCGGCGTGAATAACGTGCAACTTCCGTGGCATCCTCGGACGTTCTGATTTTGAGGATATTGTTGCCGTACATTTCAACGATCTCAACAGCCTCAACTGATGTGAGTGGAATCTCACGAACTTGATGCTCAGGAGCACCGTTCTGGTTGAAAGCGAGGAGTCGTCTATCCGTAGCAATTACCCAATCTTTGCCATAATTGCCATCGAACCGAAGGTCGGTTGAAACAGCGACTTTAATTTCTTCGCCCTTTGCAAGTAACTCATGTGCCCGTGTTTCCAATTCCTCGGGCATTTCTTCCATTGTTGTTAACTCTTCGTTAGCCTGTTCGTCGGATGCGGGCTGTCCGTTAGAAGGGCCTTTCCGTAGAAATGTGCGCCTCACATCGGATGACTTCGACATTATCCCGCGCATAAATTAAAACCCCCACAGATTAAAAGGCGTGGTTTATCAGCCTATATTAAACAATTAAGACATTTTATTTAACGTAAAATATAGGAAAAGGGTTAAATTAAAATACAAAAAATTGACGAAAAGATATAAACATGCGCGGAATTGGCGGATTTAATCGTCTGGGACCTCAATTTGTCAATCAATTTACGGATTCGGGGGCGATGTACAAATCAACACCTCCATAGACTCATCACCTGTATTTTCGATACCATGCTCACACCAGGGTGGCAGATGGATAAATGTACCCGCCTCAACAGGAACCTTTTCACCAGCAAGAGTCATTACCCCTTTTCCTTTTAGGATAACGTAGCATTCCTCGGTATGATGGCTCCCCGGTTCAAGGACGACGTGCGGCGGTACAAAAAATATGACTAACCCCAAGTTTTGTGCGGGCGCGTTCGGGTTTGCTGGATGCACAACCCGTACGCCGATACCGTCGCAACCCGAGTACTTTACAGGCACACCGTCTTGGACTGTGACAACGTTCGCTTGCACCTGATGCGCAGGTTTCGGAATAGGAGGTTCTCCTTGATACCCTTTGAACATCGTAATTTTTGCCATTTTTTTCTCCTTAATAGTAGTAGGCACACGCCCTGTGCCGTTAAACCCATACATAATAGCAGGCACACGGCGCGTGCTGTCATATCTACCAATCTCGTGTATAGCCAGCGGTCCAGCCGCCATCTACCGTGAGGATGGTACCGTTAATATAGCTCGCATCTGGCGATACAAGAAACAGCACTGCTGCTGCCATTTCTGTCGTTTCTCCGGGTCGCCCCAGTGGAATGTGTGATAGTAGACTTGCGGCGTTCTCGGTGTAAGCACCGTCGTCTCCATAAAAAAGTGCCTCCGTGCCACGCGTCAGGGTTGAACCGGGCGCAACAGCATTTACCAAAATCCCTTCAGGACCCAATTCCAATGCCATTGAGCGGGTCAGGTTCGCAACGCCTGCTTTCGCCGCGACGTAAGCACTCTGCAGGCGCAGCGGTACCAATCCGGCGATAGAACTGATATTAACAATGCGTCCAGTGGCATTCTCAGAACCAGATCTGCTATGAGATTTAAGGATATAAGGGATAACGGCACGGCTCGTCTTAAAAACGCCTGTGAGGTCTATTTCCACGATCCGCTGCCAGTCCTCTAAGGTGTATTGATGGATCGGCACCCTATCGCTTCGGGTATTAACCCCGGCATTGTTTACGAGAATCTCGATTTTCCCGAAATGCGCCGCAATCTGAGCAGCGACATCCTCCATTTGTGCTGCGTCTGTTACGTTGCCCTCCACGAACAGACAGGTTCCACCCATCTCTTTAATCTCTTCCGTGGTTTTTATACCTGCTTGTGTGTCAATATCTACAATTGCCACGTGTGCACCGTTGTCGATCAGTGCGTCTACGGTGGCTCGCCCGATGCCATTCGCGCCCCCCGTAATAACTGCGACCTTTCCTTCAAGTGCAACCTTCATGTCATTCTCCTTTTCCGTTTCAGGGTTTTTGTAGAGATGATGCTTTTCTCCGTTTCCATCTACGACGCGGTTGGCGAGACATCACGCGATTCGTGAAACTTACGGAAAGCAGCGACACCATAGAACAACAAGACGATTAAGATTGTACCACCGGCGATCCCCATCGCTGAGGAGATTCCAAGCGCGGCAGGGAGATAACCGCAGACCAAAGCGATGGTTGCAACGGTAAGACTGTAGGGGAGTTGTGTTCGGACATGGTGCAGCGGATCGCAGCTACTGGCGATGGAGCTGAGAATCGTTGTATCTGAAAGCGGCGAGCAGTGGTCCCCGAAGATAGCACCGTCCAACACCGCACCGAGGCAAATGATTGTCGTTAATCCGTAACTCCCGTTGTCAAGCGAGAATGCCACTGGAATAGCAGTGGGTATCAGGATTGCCATTGTTCCCCAACTCGTACCGGTAGCGAAAGAGGTCACGGACGCGCATATAAAGACGAGGAGTGGAAACCAGAGGGGTGAAACGATGTCACTAAGCATCGTCGCGAGAAATTGACCCGTCATCAGTCTATCGCAGCTCGCTTTTAAGCCCCATGCCAATAACAGAATACTCAACGGTGTGAGACTCCCTTTTACACCACTCCAAACGACTGGAAGGATGTCTGAAAATCGCAGTTTTGAGAGCCAACGTGCACAGACAATTGCAACAATAAACCCGCTCGCGGCGGCACAAGCGAGAATCTTGACGTTGTCTGCCGCTGAAAGCGCGTTCCGCCATGCAGTGAGTGAGAAGATGGATCCTGTGCCTTTGCCATCTATCCAGAAACCACCTAACAGTAATCCGAAAAGTGTTAGAAGCGGTAAAACGGCTGAAAAAGGTTGTATAACAGCGTTTGGCAAACTGGTGAAAGACGCGGTATGTCCGAGTGCCTTCGCATCCGGTGCGGCAACATTTCCAGTTCTCCGCGCACGCGTTTCCGCTTTGTGCATCGCACCATAGTCCCTGCCACTGATTGCATTGACAATGACAAAAATAATGGTCAGGATACAGTAAAATCGGAAACCGAGTGCATCGAAGAACATCGAATATCCGTCACGTTCAAGTCCGATCGTCTTCGCGATATCTTCAAAAAGCCCCACCTCATAACCGATCCACGTGCTAACGAACGCGAGACCCGCAATCGGTGCACTCGTGGAATCCACAAGGAACGCCAATTTTTCGCGACTGACGCGATGATGATCGGTGAGTGGACGCATCGTCGGACCCACGAGCATAGCGTTGGAATAATCCCCAATAAAGATGAGAATGCCCATCAAACCCGTAATGAATTGTGCTGAACGTGGTCCCTTTGCGAACTGAGAGAGCCATACGATAACCCCACCGATGCCCCCGGATGCTACCACAACAGAGATTGTCGCCATAATGAGACACACGAATAGGACGACCCAGAAGTTAAATAGATCCACGCCATCATTGCCGATGCTTACAGCACGGGTGAACCATATTACTTCCGTCAAGAGACCACTTAGGGTAGCACCTTTTTGGGTCCACGACAGCAGGATTCCAACACCTACCGCTATGCCGAGGCTCGGCAGCAATCGGGTTGTCACGATTGCTAATGTGACAGCGAGTAGCGGTGGAAGGACGCTGTACCATACAAGGGTTTCGGCATCACTCACCTGCTCTGCACGCCACTTAAAAATGAGGCTAAGCCCCAAAAAGATTAAAAAGCCGATAACAAATTTCAGTTTAGAATTCATCAGCGTCCTTGGCATGTTCCTCTTTAGATTTGTGGGATTTATCTGTTCTCGCTTGTGTGTATCATAGCAGTTTTTGGTGTCGCTTGCAAGCCTAAACTTACCTATGGAGGTATAAATATTTTGTCAAAAGTTACTGACGAAAACCTTTTGAAAGTCTTCGTTGTATCAAGACATACTATGAAAATATATACAAAAAAAATACATACAAAAGACCTATTATGTCGGAATTCGCCCCAAATTTTCGTGATCTATATATGAAGGCAATCACACGATCATTTCGGAAAAGATGAGGTGAGCACTTGAATAGGTGAACAATGTTTGTTTAAATCGATGGTTCGTGGAAACCGATGACAAAGAAGAGGCATGTAGACTTATCTTCAATGCGTATTACAAGGCTGTCTTCGACGCAGTTATCAGAATGCGGCGGAATCATCCAGATACCGTCGTCGATCCCGATGAAATCACCAGCGATACCTTCATCAAAGCCTTCGAGAAGCGGAAAGAAATCCAAGAACCGGAGAAGTTGGTAGAGTGGTTGGTAACCGTCGCGGAAAATCTGATGATTGACGAGATAAGAAAATCACGCCAAAAGCGACGCTTGTCAGCTATATTGGTTGGGACCGTTTTTGATGTTGAAAAAGAGGAACCCTTCGCATCAACGCTCGTGGAAACTGATACCGAGCAATCCGAAGCAGACCAGTATCTGGTCGCACAACTCCTCCGTCTCCTTCAAGATACGGACAGGGAAATCGCAGAACTTAAGGGTGCTGAGCTTTCTGCCAAAGAGATAGCGGAACTGATAGGTTCTACTACACCCGGAGCAGTTCAGAAGAAATGGGAACGACTCCGCAAGTGGTTGGAACCCATCGCCCGCAATTTAGATGCTTTGATCAACTGCCTCCCCAAGGAGAAAGACAAGTGGATTATGGAACGGTACTTGGATGGACAACCGCTATCGGTGATTACGGAAGCACTTGGTGTCTCTCCCGCCACCGTTGAGCAAACAGTGAGACGTGTGAGAGCACAGTGGAAGAAAGCTGCGACGGACAATCCCACGGATCCTGTTTCCGCAATGGTTAAGAAGGAGAGATAATTATTAATTTTTCGTTTTGTATTGACTTTTTTGGACGATTTTCATATAATCAAAGGAGAAAAAACAATGAAAATGTCTTTACGTCAGATGATTGTAGTTGTAGTGGTTCTCACCTTGTCAGGTATTTCTCTAACCACAGCACCTGAGGCTACATGGGACCGTGCGTCATCACACCTCGTGACCGTTGATGTTTACAGTGTAAGCGGTGCATATTGTTACACCTACGGTTACAGTTATTATGTGCCGGATACAACCACACAACACTACAAGTATTACCACAGGGGACCTACTGTGCCAAATACGCATCCATATCCACACACGGCGACCCTCACAGGTACACATCAGCATGAAACCGAAGAAGATTTGGACACCTTGTGTGATGGAAGGGATCCTTTCGACAGTTCCGGCACTATGTACGCTTCGGATTCCTAATCCTGTTGAAACTTAGGGAAGTCATCTATGACTTCCCATCTTCCTAAAAGGTAGAAAGGATTTCTCATGCGACTCTTTATTATTCCTGTTCTCATTGTTTGTGTCATCTCAATCGCGTTATTTTTTTTTCTGGAACATGACACAAAGAAATTTATCAAAAACCTTTCCCCATCCCCGGTGCCTACGATAGATAAGGGAAGCGAACATGCAACCGAGACGGCGGATACCCCCTCAATAGATGACACATCTTTGGTTGATACTCAAGAAACCCAAAGAGTCGTTGAAGCAGAGGAAGTACACCCACATCACCCTCAGGCAGATGGCACCCATCAACACGAGCACACACACTCCCATGAAGATGATACTGAAATTTCAGAACCGAATCGAATCCCACTCGCCTCGGCAAAATCTAACACGAAGGAGGATGTGAAGGCAAAGCCGCCAAAACCCTTTGAAACTCTCAAAAAGAAGTTGATTGAAGAGCACGGTGATATTCCGTTAGTCCATACATACATTGGTTTGAAACAGAAGTTTCTGAATCAAGAACAAATGACAATAGATGAGGTCAGCACTTATTGGGAAGCAACAATGGTTTTCAATCCGACCTCTCGGAATCGAAAAACCTATGAGCTAATAAAAAGGCTCTCATCGCAAGCAGATCCTGGCACTTTTGAAATCATTTATGATCCGAAAAAATTAGAAGAAAAAAAGAGATCGGCTCAATGAAAAAGATGCCTTTTTATAGGAACTCATAGCGAGTAAGAGCTAAGAATTCAAAGTCCATGGAGATCTGAGGCGGAAAGAAAAGGACACAAATTATTTCCCTTTCTTTCCCTATCAGACTACATCATTATGCTTTACTCAATATAACTTCTAGGACTGTGCCCTCCTCAAGGAATTCGTTTCATAGCAAAAGCCAGAGCATGCGATCCACGGCCATAGTAACGGATTTCGCCCTCACATCACCCGAAAATCGGGCGGAATATTCTCTTTATACACGCACAAAACATCCTGCCTATCAAGTACCTCAAATACATCTGAATGCTTGTGGAATCGGTACTGTCCTGTTCATCTTTTCCTTCTACACTCGTGCCTAACCGATCACAGTACCGATCCCTAATGCATCCGTCACCATAGGAGAATGGATCGCGTAGCGTCCGATTGGAAGCAAATATCCTACTGAATTAGAACAGTTAAGAGCGTTTTAGAAATCCGACTTCTACCGAACCGTCATAGACAACGACCTCTTCCGTCCCGTGGGGTGGACACCCCCACGTCTACAAGAACCCTACCGCTTGCTTGGAACCATCATCCCTACAGACACAAAGATTCCCTCAAGAGCCATCATCCAAAACACCGTAGGAAATCAGACGCACATTGTCACTATCGGTGATACTCTTGAGACAGACACGACCGTTACAAATATCCAACCCAAGCGTGTCATCGTTGAGAAAGCAGGACAGCAGAGAACCCTCACCTTAAACGCAACGCCGCTGATAAAATAATTAGAGATATGGCGATTGCCGGATTTTGACGAAAAACAACAAATCTTGATTCAGACAACTAACGACTGACGGCTGATTGCTGAAAACCGAATGCCCATGGAATGAACCCGATAAAATCTTGACAATCGCACTGTATGTCAACTATAATTGTCAAAAATCGTTCTTTATAATAGCAAGTTTTGGCTTGCAAGCTACGCCAAAAGAATTAAAAGAATAGGAATGCGTCGTGATGAACCATACAACACCGAAAGTTACCGTTGTTGGCAGTTTGAATGTTGATCTGGTGTGTCACGCGACACACCGACCGAACAAAGGAGAAACGCTCATCGGTGATGCTTTTGATATTTTCACGGGTGGGAAAGGATTTAATCAAGCAACTGCTGCCGCACGATTGGGTGCTGAAGTCACGCTTATCGGAAGTGTTGGCGCGGATCTTTTTGGAGATATGCTGCTCACAGCGACAGCAAATGAACATATTGACAGCAGGTTTGTCACAAAACGTACGAACGTTGGTACAGGTGTTGCAACTATCGTGATTGAACCGGATGGCGACAATAGCATTATCGTCGTGCCGCGCGCAAATATGGCACTCACAACAGCGGATATAGATGCCGCTGCCGATTGGATCGCGGACGCGGATGTACTCCTTTTGCAATTAGAAACACCGATTGCAGCGTCCGAACATGCTGCAGCAATTGCCAAGAGACACGACACACGGGTAATATTAAATCCCGCACCGGCGCAACCACTACCGGATAGTCTTTTGAGATACGTTGATATTCTCACACCAAACCAATCCGAGACGGAGTTACTATCGCGGTTGAAGGTGAGTAATCACGAAGAGGCGTGCCGCGCAGCAGAGGTGCTACGCGCTCGGATGGTGGATACCGTAGATGCTGCTGTCGTGCTAACGCTTGGAGAACAGGGTGCATTGATGTTGACAGCCACATCATCTGAACATATCTCCGCGCTGCCTGTTGAACCTGTAGATACTACAGGCGCAGGCGATGCTTTTTGTGGCGCACTCGCAACCGCCTTGGCGAGCGGTGAAACCTTACATTCAGCAGTTGCGTTTGCAAATGCCGCTGGCGCGGCAGCGGTCACTGTTACGGGTGCAACACCTTCCATGCCGACACGCGCGAAAATTGAATGTCTATTAGAATCTGAAAAATAAAAACCTTAGGGTAGAGAAACCATATTCTGTAGTTCATCAAAGGAAAAAATAAAATGAAAAAAACAGTGCTAAATCCCACATTTATTGTGCTAATTGTATGCTTAGGATTCAATACATCTTTCCTACAAATTTCCTCCGCGGCGGAAAAATGGGAATCGAACATGAGAAAAGACTTCTCAAAGATGTTGCGGGAGAAGAAAAAACCCGCGGAGAAACATCGCGAACTCATCCTCAAGTGGCAGAAAGAGGGACGACTTTCCACACTTCTGACGCTTTATACGGCGGCGAATGAGAATCGCCAGGCACAGGAGCCTTCATCCGCCAAAATTGAGGCAGCGTTCTACTACGGTTTAGGCTACGTACATGCCCTCCAAGCTACGGAAACCGGTGAAGAACTAAATACTGCAATTACCTATTTGCAACGCGCACTTGAGATTAATCCAGATCTATTTTGGGCGCGCTTCAACCTCGGCGGTATCTATCAGGAACAAGGCAAAGACGAATTGGCACTTGCTGAATTTGAGTCTTGCATCGATTTAAACCCGAGTTACTACCCTGTTTACTATCGCATCGGTGAGATTCATTTGAAACGGCAGCACTACCCGGAGGCACTCCACGCCTTCGAGTCAGCACGGAAGTTGAATCGGAAGTGGGAGTATCCGCAATACGGTATCGGTTTAGTCTACTTCGCACAAGGTGAGATAGACCGCGCCCGAGAGGCATTTGAGAATATTACCCGTCAAAAAAAGAAGTTCGCTCCCGCCTACTTCAAACTTGGACAGGTGCTTGCCATGGAAGGTTTCTTTGATGATGCATTGAAAGAATACGCCAAAGGGTCCCAACATCAAGACTACTCCGGACAGGTGCTTTACGAGTTGGCGGTTATCTTCGATGAAAAAGGCAATACAGATGGAGCAATTCGGCTATATCAACGCACAATTGAGGTTGAACCAACCCATGCAAAAGCACATTTCGCGCTTGGAGAAGTCCTCTATGCAAGTGGTGATACCGTGACAGCGGTCCAACACTATCTACAAGCATTGGCACTCACGCCAAGCATTACGGACACTTTCTATGAACCGCTTGAACCTTACTTCGCCGGATTGATGACCCCAGATGAAGCGATGCCACTTTTAGAGAAAGCGATGCTTGTTCTCCCTGACGATCCACGCTCTCACTTTTATGCAGGCATCATTAAGGCGGACGTAGGCAACATTGAAAAAGCCATTGAACATTACGAAAAGACGCTTGAAATTATTGAGGCGGACGCGAGTTATCTACAAATTGAACTCACTTTGGGAAACCTTAACGATGTTTATTTCAAACTTGGTGAACTTTATCACCAACAGGGAGATGTAAACACTGCTGTTGCCTACTTTAAACGTGCCTTGGAATTAAATCCAGAATTGGCAGATAGATTTATCACACAGGGACAACGCGCTTTCGATGCAGGCAACTACCAAGAAGCCATTGAGCCGTTAAATACACACCTCCTACTGTTTCCAGAAGACATCAGTGCTACCTATCTGCTGGGGCAAAGTTACGAGGCTGATAGCGATACAGATAGCGCACTTGTTTTTTATGAACGCACTTTGGCATTAGACCCACAGCGACCAGATGTGCTTCTCAAGATGGCTCACATTTATCGTGGACGCGAGGCACATCAACAGGCGGTTAACACCTTACAACGAATTATTGAAATCGCGCCTGAAACGACTGAAGCACACTATCTGCTGGCACTCTCTTATCTTTCACTAAAGCAGCCTGATGATGCGTTATCCGCATTTCTTGCTACTGTTCGGTTGCGTCCAGACGATGTCGCAGCACACTACCACGCGGCAATCGTTTTTGAGCAGAAGGGCGAGATAGACAACGCCATTGCACATTATGAGAAAACGATTACGCTTGATACAACGCTGCTTGAAAACGACATAGGCAGGAGCTTACAAACTCCCTTGCCGGGCGTTGAAGCAACAGAAGCGGAGCCCTTTTTCCGACTCGGTGCGATCTATCGTGAACGCAACGACGAGGATAATATCATCCGTGTGTATCAACCTGCATTGGAAATAGAGCCTGCGCATCCAGAACTTCATCACCTCCTTGCTGTTATTTTTGAGAAGCGGGACGAGCGTGAAGATGCGATTCGGTACTACGGATTAGCGAATCAGTACAACCCGGAAAAATTCGATTGGCACTATAGTTATGCACGCGTGCTTGACCGACACGCTGAAACGCTCGGAGATGACTATCATAAACATGCTGAGATGGCTGTTACAGAGTACACGACAACCATTGCGCTGAATCCGGACTATATAGATGCTTACTTTTATCGCGGGATGCTCACGCTTCGTTATAGGCAGATAGGCAAAACGCTTTATCGCTATAGCCAAATTTTAGAGGATTTCAGGCAAGTGGCTGAATTCCAACCCAGAAATCGTGAAGCGAACTACCAGCTCGGGGTCATTTACCTTGAAATTGATCGGCATCGTCTCGCCAAAGAAGTTTTTAAGAAGATGCTCTCTTACGCGCCAAAATATAGGGGCATCCATCTGCACCTGGGACAGATTGCGGAATGGGAGCAGATGTGGAAACAGGCAATTCAGCACTATGAAGCGGAAGCCGCGCTTATTCAACAACCGCCTGAAGAAAGCGATGATATTGCCGTCAAAACGTATCAACGTCTCGGTAATCTCTACTATGCACACGCCTTAGATTACAATGCGGCGAAAGAGACGTTGGAGAAGGCACTTGCTTTAGATGATACACACGTGCAAACGCTGCTCAACTACGGTAATAATCTTTTCAGTATGGATTTACTCGGCGCAGCTGCAGAACAATTTGAACGAGTGATACAACTGGAACCGGGCAACTTGACAGCGAACTATAACTTGGCGTTGATGTATGAATATACAGAAAAGAGCGCACAAGCGAAAGCCCAGTGGCAACGTTTTCTCGATCTTGATCCACCGGAGCAGTGGAAAAATGAGGCAAAAAAACACCTGAATCAATAACGCCTATGGATGTTACGCATCTGCGTGCGACGCTTCAGACCGCTTTCATTGGTTGTCAAATCGAACACCATACGCAAGTTGCCTCTACCAACGACATCGGTATTACGCGTGGGAAAACCGGTGCAGCAGAGGGAACCCTCATCATTGCGGAACATCAGACCGCTGGACGCGGGAGATATGGCAGGAAATGGAGTGCTCCCCCCAGAAAGAGTCTTCTTGTGTCCGTTGTGCTTAGGCATCGCTTGCTTCGCGATCAAGTTGCGCTTCCCAATCTCATCGGTGCAATCGCCATTGCACAGGCACTTCGCACAACACACAAACTTGATGCCCGGATTAAGGTGCCTAACGATGTCCGGATCAAGGGAAAAAAGGTGGCGGGTGTACTCACAGAACTTGCTTACGATGACCAGCAGCACCCGTTTTTTGTCTTGGGTTTTGGCGTGAATGTCAATAGCACTTTAGAGGATTTCCCGCCGGAACTGCGTGAAACGGCAACCTCTGTACGGATAGCAGCTGCCCGTATGGGAAACCAGGACGCTGAGATCTGCCGAACCTCGTTGTTACAAATCATACTTTGTCAATTGGAAAAAACCTACCAGCAATTGAAAACAGGTGAGACAGATTTAATCATGCGGCAGTTTGAGGCGTTACAGGAAAGGACATCACATGAAGACGATCGTTAGTGCTTGTCTCTTGGGTGTGCGCTGTCGATACGACGGCGGCGACAGCCAAAATGAAACAGCGATGAAACAGAAGGAAACGTCCGAACTCATTCCTGTCTGTCCCGAAGAGTCTGGCGGGTTGCCAACGCCGCGTCCTCCGGCAGAGATTGTCGGCGGCGATGGTGAGGATGTCCTAAACGGTAAGGCAAAAGTTATGACTGTTGATGGGAGAGATGTGACTGATGCCTATTTAAAGGGTGCCCATCACGCCTTACAAGTCGCACAAGCACACGGGGCAACGCAGGTGATTCTCAAAGCGAGAAGTCCATCCTGTGGCTGCGGCGACATCTACGACGGTACTTTTTCCGGGACCCTTACGTCCGGCGACGGCGTGACCACAGCACTCCTGAAACGACACGGCATTACCGTTACTTCGCTGTAGTTTCTACCGACGGTGTTTAACCCGCGTTCAAGAAATTAGACATCGAACCTGTTGTCCAATATCGGGACTCCGCATCAATGACTCACCGACAAGCATCGCCTGCACATTTGCTTCCCGCAGCCTCGTAACGTCTTCACGCGAATAGATACCACTTTCACTTACCACAACCCTGTCCGTCGGGATAGTCTCACGTAATCGGAACGTTGTTGCGATGTCCGTTTCAAACGTGTGCAAATTTCGGTTGTTGATACCGATAATCTGCGCATCAACGTCCAACGCGATAGCCAATTCTTCTTGTGTATGTACCTCCACCAGACACGCCAGCGACAACGACTCAGCGACATCCATAAACGTCCGCAATTCTGGTGCTGTCAGTGCTGCTACAATTAGTAAGATAGCATCCGCCCCGGCGACGCGCGCTTGATAGATGTGGTAAGCATCAATCGTGAAATCTTTTCTGAGCAGTGGTACGTCAACGACATCTCGAATTGCGCACAAATAGGCGAGTTCGCCTGAAAAAAAATGTTTGTCCGTGAGCACAGAAATGGCAGCAGCACCGTTTTCAACGTAGGTTTCGGCAATTGACACCGGATCGAAGTCTTCACGGATAATGCCTTTACTCGGTGATTTCTTCTTCACCTCTGCGATAAGCTTAACAGCATCGCTACCCGTAATGGCATCACGGCTTTTGACAGCAAGTTTTGGCTTGCAAGCTGCGCCAAAATCCCGCGTTGGTGGTAGGTTCTTAACCTCTGATTCCAACTTCGTAAGCGGCACCTGTGCCTGTTCAGCTGCTAACTCTTTCCGTTTATGTGCGATGATTGTGTCTAATA
Organism: Candidatus Poribacteria bacterium; assembly: GCA_026702755.1. Lineage (NCBI taxonomy): Bacteria > Candidatus Poribacteria > Candidatus Poribacteria bacterium. Next base: position 44,454 of record JAPPBX010000080.1, read on the forward strand.
TCAATGCGTTATCCCTCACCCATAATAGGCTAATTGTTGGACACCAACTTCAGACCTTCTAACTTCGCGAGTGCCTCGCCTGAGTCGATGGATTCCGATGCAAGTGCGATACCCGCATCAAGGCTATCTGCCTTCCCACCTGCAACAATTGCCGCGCCAGCGTTTAGCACAACAATATCGCGCTTGGGTCCTCGTTCGCCTTTCAGCATATTCACTATGATTTCAGCGTTCTCCTCTGGCGCACCGCCCAAGAGTGCATCAGGTTCCGTTTTCGGAATTCCGAGTGTTGTGGGATCAAGGGTATAAGTTTCAACAGCACCGTTTCGGAGTTCCGAGACGCGTGTCGTTGTTGTTGTTGTGATGTCATCTAAGCCATCAGCCCCATGCACAATAAACGCGTGCTGGCACCCGAGATTGTTGAGCGCATTTGCGTGCGCTTCAGTCAATTCTGGCGCATAGACCCCAATTACTTGTGCTTGTGGCCCCGCTGGATTGGTTAGCGGTGCTATAGCATTGAAAATTGTGCGAATTCCGATTTCTCGCCGCGGCCCGATGGCATATTTCATCGCGCCGTGCAGCACCGGCGCGAACAGGAAACCGATGCCGACCTCATCAATGCAGTGACCAATTTGTTCAGGTCCAATTTCAATATTCACACCCAACGCCATCAGTACATTCGCGCTGCCGCTCTGACGTGTTACACCGCGGTTGCCGTGCTTTGCAACCGGTACGCCTGCGCCAGCGGTAACAATAGCGGAAGTTGTTGAGATGTTGAAATGGTTCAAACCCGTCCCACCCGTACTGCACGTATCAACAAGTCGGGGAACTATAGGTGTAGCTTGTAAGTCAGGCGCATGGCGTGTCGGAACAGGCGTGGATTTGGCGCGCATTGCACGCGTTGCCCCTGTAAGCTCTTCTATTGTTTCACCTTTGAGCCGCAGAGCGGTAAGAAAACACGCAATTTGTGCGTCTGTCGTCTCACCCTCCATGATTTCGTTCATGGTATTAATCATCTCTGCTTCGGTTAGGTTATCTCCTGCTATAACTTTCTGAATTGCTTCACGAATCACGCAGTATTCCTCCTAAAATATGATGCCTACAATTATAGCAAATCTTCACAGACATTTCAAGAACGACATCTGAATCCAATCCAGAAGAAACTTGCAATTTATCTTCAGATGGTATAATATATCAAGGCGTGTCCCAGATAAAAAGATAGTTCTCTTGTACCACAAACTGTGAGTTTGTGGCATTTGGCGTATAATCCTTCAAACTCATCCTTGTATAAACGAATTTATAAAAAGAAACAAAAAGATGATCCGAAACTATAAACCGAACGACCTGCAAACCCTTCGAGAGATCACCGCTATCTGTTTCGAGAAAGTGTCCATAGACAAAAACATCGAAGACCAATTTGGACGTATTGGTGATATGGACTGGAAAGAACGCAAAATGTCCCATATCAATGACGATACAGAAGCAAACCCAGACGGGGTTTTTGTGGCGGAAGTGGACAGCGAGATTGCTGGTTATATTACAACCCGAATTAATCACACAACACGGATTGGCAGTATTCCGAACCTCGCTGTGTTACCACAGTTTCAACGCCGCGGTATCGGCAGACAGTTGATTGAAAAAGCGTTAGCGTATCTGCAGTCGGAAGGGATGCTTTATGCCCGCATTGAAACTTTGGAACAGAATCCCGTAGGTACAAGTTTTTATCCGTCCATGGGCTTCACAGAAATTGCAAGGCAGATTCACTACATCCAACCCCTGTAGGATGCAGTTGTCAGTTAACAGTACACCGTGAAACAAAATGTGATGAGTCAAAGCATCTCTTAATTGCGTATTGAGTACTGAATACTATTAAAATAGGAACCGGTACATCGGTTGATTTGTCGTAATTCCTATGAGGCTCCAGACGCTGCCGACGATAAATTCACCTAAGATTAAGCCCAAGAAAAACGGAATAAGTTTTCGATGCGCGCTTACACCACCGTGCCGAAGGATAATCCATTTGATGACTGAACTTACAAAGATCGAAAACCAGAACACATTCATCGACCAACTGCTGGAGATAGCGAACCCAGCAGGATGAAAGGGCCACCAAAAAAGCCGCATCCGCATTATCATCAGGAAACCGGTAATGAGAAAGCCGATACACATTGCGATGGTTGCTGGTACATCTGGTGCTCTCGGTGAAGTCAGCCAACTTTGAAGTCGGTTGAAGGGTCGCCCTGCGAACCAGTCCCGCGCCCCCTCAATATAAGAGATATGATAGAATGCCCAAAATGAGGCAAAGGTTCCAATAACGATTGCAACGCACATCGCAATCAGCAACCGTCGGTTGGAAATTTCTGTCCGTTCCGCTAATTTAAACCCCTCTAAGATGTGTGGCATCGGATGCCCACGATAGGCACGGTTGAAGAAGAAGAGATACGCCATTATGGTTAAGTTGTGCGGACCGAGCAGTCGTGTTCCAAAAATGCGAGGCATCATCTCATCGGGTCCAATAAAGTGTAAATCGTGGACAGGCGATCCGAGTTCCGCACGCATTCGAGTCACTGCTGTGGAGATAGCGTAATAAATACCAAAAAACACGAGGATTACCCAGATAGACATTCCTGCTGTTTTGCAAAAGCCAACAATAAAAGCGAGACTTGCGATAAGCCCTAACACTGTCATTCGATAAGACATCGGTTCTTCTGAATCGTCAACACGTGGATCGTTTCTAAATAATTTGCGTCCAACCTGCGCGAGGTGTTTTCGCGTGGCTACAATTGCGATAACAAACAATCCGAGATATGCCCCGAAGGATTGTTCATCAGTGAAAGGGAAGTTCGGCATGCCCCGTACGCCTAAAGCATCTCCGAAGATCCGTTCTGCTTTCCAAAATAGGTAGAAAAACCAGCATGAGAATGACAAGTCAAGTGGAATAAAGAAAGCAATGCCTACTGCAAATGGAAACACGGCTATCGGAGTCCATCCGATTGCACTCCACGGTTTCTGTGTAAAGAATGGACGGAGGTCATAAAGCCTCCCACCCAAACTCGGCACTGTCGGGTAAAGATAGTGAAGCCCATTGAGGATATCAATTGCGCCAGCGAGACCGAAACCGAGCCACATCATCTTGTTTGTCAACAAGTTTGTTCTGCCACCACTTGTCAATTCAAGCGGTAGTTGGATAATAGGATAACTCAGTTTCTCATGTTCTGTCCACTGTTTCCGGACGAGGCTGTTGATACACACCATCAGGAATACCATAGCGCATAAGAAGCCACCCCAGACAACAGTCGTCGTTAACCACCCTTGAGCAGTTTCCCATTGGTAAAAGGTTGTTTCGCCGCGGTAGTATTCTGTTAAGAAGGATCTTTCCTTGACAGCCATCCAATCCGGGATATACCGATGAAACAGGTCTGCCCAGTCATTTTCCGGTGTTGCGTACCAGAAAGCGTACGGAATCATCGGAATCAACACGCGAAGGACATCGTGTCCTGCAAGCGAGGAAGCGATCGACAACATGACGTAAATCGTCAACAATTCACCTTGCTGTATTGCAACCGCTGGTGCTATCCGTACCAAGAAAAGGTTAACACATACAATAACAAAGATGCAGAAAATGACGTTAAAGTAGAGGGAAATAGTGGTCGGATACCCTTGCCCAGCAGAGTCCAGAATCCAGTACATATTCGGGATAATAAGGACAGTACCGAGTAGGATTGCTCGCCATGATGCTCCAAATTTGGAGGGTTGTCTTGATCTATGAGGTTCTGAGGTTAATTCGCTTTTCAAATTGCGTGGTGCTTCCTCTCTATAGCACGTTTATAGGCTCGGAAATAAAAATCAAATCGGAGCTTTCGTTAAAGATTATCTCAATGACTGTTGAGAAAAACTCTGCATCGTTACGGCTCGATCCCGCTGCCATTTTCCAACATTTGCGCGAAGGTTTCAAGACTGTACGTTCGTAAAACTTCACGACGCAATTCTTTGAGACGTTGCAGGGTTTCAACACTTTCAAGCATTGGCTTCAACTTTTCCACATCTTTAGCAGAAAATCGAACCTCCAGTGCCTCAAGAATACCTTCAATGATGCTTTCTCGGGCACCTTGTTCAATGCCTTGTTCAATGCCCAGTTTTTTGAAGTATTGGACAACATCTGATTGCATGAGGATTTCCTCCGGTATAATTTCACGAATGTCATCAAAGTTGAAGATGACGTTACATAAGATAGCCATAGAGGCAAGATAATTCGGCTTGTCCGCCATGTCCATCGGGATAGTTTCTGCAACTTCAATGCAGTGTCGCAACCATTCTTTAGAACCCATCTCCTCTGGCGGCTTCATTAATGGTGCGAATGGGATGAGTCCTTTCAACTTTGCCTCCAGAATGTCTTGTCCCTCTATCTCAGAGAGTCTGATTACCTTGTATTTGATGGTAATCTCGTACCCTGGACCGTCTTGGACGTATTCCCCCGGATCATTGAGACCCGCATCCGGATGAAAATAGATGACATGCGAATAGATAGGTATTCCAAACGTCCGAATCCCTAAACCAACGTAGCCTGCTACGCGGTGCGGCATCGGTATCTGCCTGCTATCGTGCGTCTGAAGTTCGAGATGCACGATAACTTCTTTTCCGCGGACCCTCGCGTGTATGAAACTATCGGCACGATACCAATTCACTGTCGGCTGTTCTGTTTCAAGAACCCGAATTACCTCAGCATCCTGTGTGCCAAGACTGAATCTGATTAGGTCATTCGGATCCCCTCGAATGACGTTTTTTGCCACTGTATCATATCGACCACTCGGAAAATCGGACGCGTCGGGCTCAGGTTGCTCTATATTTTCTTCCATATTAAGTTTCCTTACAGAGTCAATTAGAAAAATAAAATTGCTTTGAAATTTTTTCGGTATGTCTTGTATAATGCATAGCATGATTCAAATCTCGATCAGCAGATCGAGGTTACTTTTGGCGAAGCCTGCAAGCCAAACTTGCTATCAAAAGCCAACGCACTAAAGGATAACACTATGGATACAATAACAGATCTTGATCCAGCAACAGTCTTTACACCAGAGCACAAAGAATTTGTCGAAAACAATGGGTATTTGCTGATTAAAAATGCTTTGCCCCCTGATGTTGTCGCGGAAATTGATGCTGCTGTTGACGAGGTTTATGCCAAAGAGGAAGCCGCGGACAGACTTGAGAATGGTGGTAAATTAAACCTCCGTAACTGCATCACGCACCACGAGGCTTTCCTTCAACTCCTTGATTGGCAAAAAACGGTGCCGCTCGCCTACGGCGTGCTCAATTGGAACGTACAGATGATTACGTCACACCTTATTGTACTCCCCTCAAAAGAGGAGCCGCCTCCTGAGGTGAGGAACCGCATCGGCTTGCACCGCGACGGCGGCACTTCACATGCGGAAATGCAGGAACCCCACCCTCGGATCATGCTTAAGATTGCCTACGCTATCAGCGACCAATCCGATCCTGCCTCTGGCGCGACCGTGTTGGTTCCAGGGAGTAACCGGTTGACGGGTAGACCACCACTTGATCCAGATACAGGTTGGGCACGCGGTGCCATCTCTATGAATGTCAATGCCGGAGATGCATTTCTCTTTGAGCAACGGACATGGCACGGTATAGGGCATAACTGGTCTGGCATGCCCCGCAAAACTATTTTTATGGGCTACGCCTACCGCTGGGTCAAACCGATGGATTATATCACGATGCCTGATGAACTGGTTGCCAAATGCAATCCGATCCAGAAGCAATTGATTGGGGTTGTCAGCGATCCACTCAGTTATTATCTACCGAAAGACCAAGATGTACCGCTGCGAGAATTGCTCAGTTCGCAAGATTAGTTGGCAAGCCGACACTCCACAATAAGGATGTGTGCTACTCCTTATTCAAGTTCGCTTTTGAGTGAAAGGCTATAGTCAAGCAGCGCGTTGGCATAGGGTATATTGTGGAGTCCGTACCCACTATCGCCTTTAACCATGTCGTAGTTCAGTTTTGCGTCCAGATAGGCTTGCGAAGTTTTATCAGGTGCAGCGTCAAGTATCTTTTTGACGGCTTGCATCTTCGATTCTATTTCGGCGCGGTATTGTGGTAACTTCGTTTCCATGTTGTTATCAACACTATCGTGACAGCCTGAAGTACTACATGTCGAGAAGTCTGCGATGAATGTGTGGCCTCCATGTTTCGCAACTGTCTCTGGGTCCTCTTTTGCCATGTGGCAATGTACACATCGTTTCTTCATTGCGCGCACATGCGGCGACGGCATCCGTTTCACACCGGCACCCTCACGTCCAAGGAACATCTCCGATTGTGATTGGTGAACGATACCTGCGCCCGCGCACCCACAGTCCATTTTATGGCAGTTGACGCATAATTTTTTTGCAGGCTTCACCAATAAGTGTTCCTCTTTACTTGTGTGGGAATGGCACGAAGAACAAGCAACAGCGTTCACCGCTGTCTCTATATTGTAAGTATGCCCTGGATAAACCCGATCACTGAAGACTTCGTAGCCAGAGGAGTGACAACTCAGACACGAGGTCTGGACTTCGTACGGACCTTCAATCAGGTTGACAAGAGCGTGTGAGTGCCCCGCGTGCTGCCATTCTTGATAGGCGGGTTCGGTTGCATGGCATTTGCTGCAACCCTCAGCAAACGGTGTTTTTGCGTTAAGGGCAACGTTCTCTATAGGTGCTGCGTGCAGTGTTCCAATCTGGTCGTAACCACAAATCGTAAAAAGGGCAATTGTTCCCATCAGTAGGGATAACCCTAAAAATAAGAAAACCTGTTTCATGAGTTTTAATTATCCTCGTCCAATTTCTCTTTTAAATCAATGGAGTTCTGTTGCTGACTGAATAGACTTGATGATTAAATATAGTATCCGATTGTGTGAAATATGTCAACACTTTTTAGTGTTAAAAACTCACGAGTTACGACCTTAAGATTTCGTCAAACTCGCGGGATGACTTCGATCTGGAGATCGCGACTGTAGGAGGGACTTTGATGTCTCAATCTGGAAACGGAATTGAACTTTTCAACGGTAAGAATATGAACGGTTGGCTCGCCCGAGGTGGCGCGCCACATCATGAATGGGATGCTGCTGGTAGTGTTGCTCTCAACCCAGACGATGCGAAACTGCTCGAAACGACAGCCGGTGAAGGGATTTTTTACAACGGTGCTACCGGACGGACGCTTGATATCTACACCGAAGCTGAATACGGTGATTGTGAATTACATGTAGAATTTATGGTGCCACAAGGTTCCAACTCCGGCGTTTACCTCATGGGTAGATATGAGATCCAGATATTGGACAGTTGGGGTGAAACGGAACTTGGCTACGGCACCTGTGGCGGCGTTTATTGTCGTTGGATCGACAATCAACCGGTGGATGGCGTGCCACCGCGCGTCAACGCCAGCAAACCACCGGGTGAGTGGCAAACCTACGACATCACCTTCCGCGCACCAAAATTTGATGCCAATGGCAGTAAGATAGCCAACGCTACCTTCGTCAAAGTCGTGTGGAACGGACAGGTCATCCATGAAGATGTTGAAGTAGTGGGTTGCACACGTGGCGCGATGGTGGAGGAAGAAGCCGCTACCGGTCCAGTGCTGTTGCAGGGCGACCATGGACCTGTCGCCTATCGCAATGTTGTGCTAAAACCGATTTAAGCCGTTTTAACTACAAACATACCGGACTAAGGAAATGTTATGCAGAAAATAAAACTTGGTGTTATCGGTGCAGGCGGTATCGTCTGCCGAATGCACCTGCCCGACCTCGTACAGGGCGACGATTTTGAAGTTAGTGTCATTGGTGGTAGACGCGAACACCGTCTCAAACATCAATGTCAAGAATTCGATATACCACGCTGGACACAGGATTACGACGCAATCATTGCAGATGATACACTTGATGCCATTCTGGTTGGCACACCGCATCCCTTACATGTTTCGTGGGGTGTCAAAGCACTCGAGGCTGGCAAACATGTGCTGATGCAAAAACCGCTTTGCGGCGATATGAATGAGGCGAATCAATTTGTCGAGGCAACTGAAGCGAGTGGTAAAACAGTCATGTGTCTCCCGCATTTCGGCGCGGCTGTCTATAAGATTCGCCAATTAATTGCCGAGAATGCGATTGGGCGCGTGTCCGGTGCGAGAATGCGAAGTAGCCATGGAGGTCCCGAAATCTACTATGCAGAGATTCGCGACATCTTCGGTGAATCTGGCGACGATCTGTGGTTTTTCGATGCCAAACAAGCGAGTGTCGGCGCACTTTTCGACATGGGCGTTTACGCTGTTTCCAGCCTCGTTGGGATGCTTGGCACCTTCAAACGGGTGACGGGTTTCGTTTCTACGTTTGACAAACCGACGGAATTAGAGGATGTCGCAACGCTTGTGCTTGAGATGCAATCGGGGGGAATCGTCACTGCGGAGACGAGTTGGTGCGATCCAGCACGCACGGGTGAAGGGAGTGTACACGGCACAGCAGGCAAATTTACGATGCCCGGCAAAGATGGCGCGACGCTTAGCCAGTGGACACCGACCTCTTACACGCGCGAACACGCGCCCGTTGATGTCAAAGCGATTGACTGTTCAGACGCAGCACCGAGTGGAATGCACACACATTTCGCCGAACATATCCGTGAAGGAACGCAACCACCGCTCTCAAATGTGTATACAGCGCGGCATGTTACTGAAATTTTGCTTGCTGGACTTGAATCTTCCGAAACAGGTAAGGCAATCGAGCTGACCACAGAAGCAGAAAATTGTGGAGATTGTTCGTCCGCAGACTGTTGTTGATACGATAATTGAACTAACAGCAGAAGCAGATAGATAGTTAGAAAGGAAAAGAGGTGTGTTTCATGTAGGCGCGGAAAGCGCGCCTACATGAAATGACGAAACGTCTAATCTAAACTGGCGTGAAATTCATACCAATCATCAAGGTTGTTGAGATTAACAGCGTCCAAGATAGAACCGTCGTCGCCAATACCGCTTGCACCGAGGATGCCCCCACGGGTATCGTCGTCGTGATTATAGCCTGAAATTGCAGCGTTCAGTTCGTCGACTGCTGCTTGGTCAAAACTTCCGTTTTCCGAAACCCACGCTTCAAATTGTGGATAGGTGGGCGAATTGTCGCTGATGTATGCCAGTGTAGCGTCCTTGTCCAGTCCGAGTCCATCTAACACCATCTGATCAAAACCTGCGCCGCATGCCGGATACTCTTCATTTAGTACACCCTTGGCATCCATTAGCACTTTCGACCAGAATCGTGGAAGATGCAATACCCCAAGCGGTCCTGCAACTCCGGAACTAATTGTGGGTATCATTGGTGTTTTCTTCCTTCCAAACATTCTGTTTTCCTCCCTTACTTTGAACGTTAAGTAATAGGTCGGTATTATCAACATAACAGGTGTTATTGCCTGCCATGCGAAATTCTACTCTATTATAGCAGCGCGTACAAAAAAAGCAAGAAAAATTTAAATGCTGTTACGAATCACTTAACATCGTCAGGTTTAGCGACTTTAAACTTGAGTTCGCCGGGTTTTATATAACCGAGCCGTTTTCTCGCGAGCCGCTCCTTTGTGAGTTCGTCGTTTTTTAGCATTTCGACGCGCTTCTGGAGCCGGTCACGTTCGGCTTCCAGTTCTCGGATCTCGGCGCGGTAGGCTTCTTCAGCGAGCTGCGCGTGCTGCCAATCGCCATAACCGTTCATGAATTGATCAACGCTAACGAGGAGTAATCCAACCGCAATAAGAAGTAAAATTGGACGAAGAATACGCATGAAGTGGACCTTAAAAAAAAGCGTTCTGGGACAGCACACAAGCTGTCCCTATGCAAATGTAATCGGTTAACGGAGGTTTGCCAAATTATAGAAGACATCCCTACCATCAAAAGTGGCACTCTCGCCAAGTTCTTCCTCAATACGGAGAAGCTGGTTATATTTGCAGACACGATCGGTACGCGAGAGTGAACCGGTCTTTATCTGTCCTGCGTTCGTTGCAACAACCAGATCGGAAATAGTGGTATCCTCTGTTTCACCCGACCGGTGTGAAACGACAGCTGTATAGTTGAAACGTCGGGCAAGTTCGATAGCGTCAAGCGTCTCTGTCAAGGTGCCAATCTGATTGACTTTGATCAGGATGGAGTTACCAATACCTTCCTGAATGCCGCGCTGCAAACGAGTGGTGTTGGTCACAAAGAGATCGTCCCCCACGAGTTGAACCTTATCCCCGATTGCCTCGGTCAAGTGCTTCCATCCTTCCCAATCGTTTTCGTCCATCCCGTCTTCAATGGAAACAATTGGGTATTTCTCACAGATTTCCGTGTAAAAGGCAACCATTTCTTCTGCTGATTTGGTCGGTTGTGCCTCTGCTTTCAATTCGTAGGTGCCGGTGTCACGATTGTAGAATTCACTGGAGGCGGCATCCAATGCCAAAAGAATGTCGTCCCCAGGGACGTAACTGGCACTCTCAATGGCTTCAATGATGACTGCGATTGCTTCCTCATTGGAACCCAAATCCGGTGCGAATCCGCCTTCATCGCCGACAGCGGTGTTGCAATTTCGGGCTTGCAAGACCGCCTTGAGGCTATGAAAAATCTCGGCACCCATGCGCAGTGCTTCGGCGAAACTCTTTGCCCCCGCTGGCATTATCATAAATTCTTGAATGTCAACATTGTTGTCGGCGTGAGAACCACCGTTTAAGATGTTCATCATCGGTAACGGGAGTTCTTTGGCGTTCGCGCCACCGATATAGCGATAAAGGGGTTGCCCCACTTCATCTGCAGCGGCTTTCGCGACAGCCAACGAAACGCCTAAAATAGCATTCGCACCGAGACGGCTTTTATTTTCAGTTCCGTCGAGTTCGCGCATGGCAGTGTCAATATCGTTTTGTGCAAAGACATCTTCCCCCGCGAGGGCAGCAGCGATAGTTGTGTTGACGTTCTCAACGGCTTTCTGAACACCTTTTCCCAAATATCGGTTGGTATCCTGATCACGCAATTCAACGGCTTCGTGTTCACCCGTAGATGCGCCAGAGGGAACGGCAGCGCGTCCGAATGCCCCTGATGCCAAATTAACGTCAACTTCGACTGTCGGGTTACCACGCGAGTCTAATATCTCGCGTGCGTGAATATGAATAATTTCTGACAAATCTTTTCTCCTTATGAAGTGTATCGACTGCTTTTTTAGAGGCCTTACGCAAAATCCATTCCTTTCTTGCGGGATCGGAAAACTGGAAGATTGGAAGGGTGGAAGTGTTGTGCGTAAGTCTTATTTTAGATGTACCTTCCAAACATTTGCGTCAATACTATTCCTCAATGACAGCATCTGCAAGTAGATACGCAGCTGCCAAAAAAACTAAACTACACCCGATGAGCAGTGCCAGCCAAAATCCGTTATCTAATCCGCCAGTTACCAAAAGCGAGACGGTGCATTTCGCTCCGCCCATAATAATTGGGATGACGAGAGGAAGTAAAATAACGGAAAGGAGGCTCTCGCCGCCATTCGCACCTGTGGACATACCAGCTAACAGCACACCGACAGCGCAAAAACCGAGTGTCCCGATACCAAGTACACCGGATAATTTCAATAATATACCCACCGTCACCACATCAAGCAGATCCAAAAATTGAAGTGCGATGGGGGTAATGACGATTTCCAATAGGAATAAAAAAATGACATTGCTAACGACTTTAGAGAGGTAGAGATTACTCGCATCAACGCCGGTCAGGCGTATGCCCTGCAACGCACCGTGTGAACGTTCTGCTGTGAATGAACGGTTCAAGGTGATAATCCCTGCAAAAACGAATGCCGCCCAGAGGACACTTGCAGTGAGTTTGCCACGCTCTCCCCTTTCAGGAAAAATCGGGCCAAACGCGAAAGCAAAAATGAGGACAACTAATATGCTGAAGACGAAGACTAATACAAACGTCTCTTTTGAACGGAATTGAAGCCCAAGGTCTTTGCGAATCAACGCGCCAATTTGACGAAGTGCCTTCATGTTTGTCTCAATTTTTTGCCAGCCATCAAGTGTTAGTAGCCAAAAGACGTTTTACGGCACAAGAACCCAACAGTTAAGAGCTTAACCTCTCTTCATACATAAACAGCAACGTCTCTGCTGTAATTTCATCTTTCTGCGCGACTTCCTCCAGTTCTCCCTTTATCATAAAGAAGAACCTTGTGCCTGCGAGATAGCCCAGCTCTGTATTATGTGTTGTGATGACAATACCTTTGCCGTTTTGTTGTTCTTGTGCAATGCGCTCCAGAGCAAACTGCTTGGCAGAAGCATCCAATCCAGAGAAGGGTTCGTCGAGTAATAAAACTGAAGGTTGATGGAGAAGTGCTCTGGCAATCATAAAACGCTGCGTCATGCCCCGTGAGAAGATGTGCAGAGGCTCATGGGCAAAGTGTTGCAAGCCGACTTCCGTGAGGAGCGTCATACAGCGGTGTTCTAACTGTTTAACGCCGTACATCCGTCCAAAAAACTTGAGATTCTCGTAAGGACTGAACACCGGATAAGCGAGATTTTCATGAATAAGGACACCCAATCCGTTACGCACGTCCGAGTAATTTGCGATTGCATCCGCGCCTTCAATCTCAAGTTTCCCGGATGTCGGCTTCAGGAGTGTCGCGAGAATTTTGATGAGCGTTGTTTTACCAGCACCATTAGGACCGAAAATTGTAACCACTTCGCCCGGATTAACCGAAAGCGTGGCATCTTTGACGATCGCGCGATTTCCAAAGTCTTTGGTGAGTTGGGAAGCACGAAGGCGCATGGTGTGAGAGATTCCGGACCGGCTGGAAAAGTGGAAGTCCTTCCAACCCTCTATCTTTCCATTTGGAAGGGTGGAAGGGTGGAAGATTGCGGGGCTTCCATCCTTCCATCTTTCTTCTACTTTTACATCATTCTTTGGATGATTGCGTCACCCTGCTCCTGGGTGATGCCGAGCGGTTGATGCACTATAGGACCTTTTTCCAAAACAGGTTCCATTTGATCCAATGACTGGCGGCTTGTATCATGGTAGAACAACCCAAGCTGCGTTTCATGCCCCGTCTTGACTGCTTGCGCAAGTGCAGCGGCTCTGTCACTTGTGTCATGATTTTCAAGAGATTGGACTCGCTCCTTCCAATAGTCGAAAATCTTCATTTTCTCCTTCTTCCAAGTCACACAAGGACTGATAACGTCAATGAACGCAAACCCTTTGTGTTGCATCCCGTTATACATCAATTCCGCGAGTTGTCTTCCTTCAGAACTAAATGCCCTTGCGACATAAGTCGCACCCGCGACAATTGCCATCGCAACCGGATTGAGAGGTGACTCTAAATTACCGAACGGCGTGCTTTTCGTCTGTTCTCCTACTATAGTCGTCGGTGAGGCTTGCCCAACAGTCAACCCATACGTCTCGTTATTCATGACAATGTAGAGGAGATCAATATTTTTTCGCATCGTATGAATGAAATGATTTCCGCCGATACCGTAACCATCACCATCACCACCCGTGACGACAACATTCAACTCGTGATTGGCAAATTTAGCACCCGTTGCGACTGCTAAAGCGCGACCGTGTAGCGTATGCATCCCGTACGTTTTGACATAACCAGGGAGGTTAGAGGAACACCCGATTCCACTTACAGTCAGGTGATCATGATTGCCACGACCGAGTTTGGCATAAGCGTTTTGTAGCGCATTAAGGACACTAAAATCACCACAACCGGCACACCAATCGGGATTAACATCACCTTTAAAATCTCGCGCTGTAGGTGCACCTTGAATAGGTCTTTCTCGTCTTGCTCGTCTCGCCATCTGATTCATCCTCCTTTGTTAGACAACAATCTCTTGATAGGGGACATAAAGATCTGTTTTACTGTTCAAAAGTTCACGGGTGCCATCAACAACGTGATGCGGCATAAACGGCTCACCGTCGTATTTGCGGATGTGCCCATCTGCCTTAAAGCCGGTCTCACCCCGTAAAAACCGAGCGAATTGACCCGTGTAGTTGCACTCAACGATAATCGAATGCGCAGATTTTGCAAGCACTTCGTTGACGGCATCTTCATCCATTGGATAGAGCCACTTGAAGTGGATATGGTTGGTGGCAATGCCTGCTTCGTTTAACATTTGTGCTGCTTCAGCGATGACACCATGCGTGGACCCCCACCCAATCAAGGTGACTTCGGCATCTTCAGCTCCCTCCAGAGTCGGAGGCGGGAGCAGTTCAACGATGCCTTCCATCTTGCGTTGCCGTTTCTCCATAATATCACGACGTTTATGAGGATTCGTGAATTCATCACTAATCAGCCCCCCATCTTCATCATGATCGTCGGTAGCAACAACGTGCGTATGCCCAGGCGTGCCAGGGATAGCACGGGGCGAAATTCCGCTGTCTGTGATCTGGTAACGCAGATATTCACCATCTGTCTGTCCTTGTCCGGTGATTAATTCCCCACGGTCGATTTTAGGTTGCCAGTTGATAGAATCCGGCACGAATGTCGTGTGACCTTCCGCCAGCGACAAATCCGTGAGCACCATGCCGGGGCACTGAAACTTGTCAATGAGGTTAAAGAGTTCAGGTATTGTATCAAAACCGTCCATCATACTGGTAGGTGAAACAACAATTTTCGGAAAATCACCTTGGCTCGCGCCGAGAACTTGCCATAAATCTCCCTGCTCGGTTTTGGTAGGTAAACCTGTGGAGGGGCCCCCGCGTTGAACATTAACAACAACGATTGGAATTTCCATCATGCCGGCACTGCCAATCGCTTCGGACATGAGTGCGAAACCGCCACCCGATGTGGCACACATTGCGCGTGCACCGGTGTGTGCAGCACCGATTACCATATTGACAACGCTGATTTCATCTTCACATTGCCGAACGATAATACCGAGATCGCGAGCGTTTGGGGCCATCCAGTGGAGAATACCTGTTGATGGACTCATCGGATATGCAGCATAAAATTTGACACCTGCGGCTGCACCGCCCATCGCCATCAGCATATTACCGCTACCGAACGCCAACGGGGTATCCTGTCTCTCAAATTGGACATCTAACGGCGTAAAGTGTTCAGCAGCGTAATCGTAACTTGCACGTGCAGCAGCAATATTCGCATCCACTACTGCTTGACCTTTACGTTTGAGAAATGTCAGAACGATGATGTCCTCAAGCACTGCTAAATCTATCCCTACCAATTGCAAAGCCACACTGGACATACAAACATTCAGCATAAGGGCTTTTCTATCTGGGTCGTTGGTGAGCTCTTTATAGGAAATAGGACACAATTGGATGTCATCTCGTGTTGGAGGCTCTTTCACATGCTCGCTATTATAGATTAAAGCACCACCAGGGGCTACATGTGGCAGATGCTTCTCTACGCTATTGGCATCCAGAGCAATAATCAGATCTATCTTGTCCCCGTGGTTCGCAACAGGTTCAGAACTGATCCGGATCGTCAGGAAGGAGTGACCGCCGCGGATGAGGGATTGATAGGCGGTGTAAGTAAAAACGTTCAGCCCATACCGGGCACAGATTTGGCTGATGCTTTTGCCTGCAGCTTCTATACCCTGCCCGGGTGCCCCTCCTACAGCGATTGCAAAATCGTACTTTGCCATCTTGGCTCCCTTCTAATAATTTTTCGTATTCCAGTCTGATACCGCAGATACGCCACAGTTGGTCTCAATCAATGTTGCGACATCAGATGGATGGACAAATAAGCAAATTGTTCGTTTGTTAATTACATTGCGATATTTGCGCCTTTTTCTTAATATTCATGAACACATATAACATTCTATTTTTTTAATTATACCATGTTTAAGTGATTTTTTCAAGTTTTTTAAATCTCTACGAATGCACTATATAGCAGATTTTATAAACCTGCTCCCCCGATCATAGTATGCCTCTTCAGATTGCAAGTAGCCATTTCCCACTCCGCCACAATCACCTGCCGAGGCAATTTTCCATCTTCTGAATGGTACACCAACACATCGTGCCGATGATATTCGTGCAGTAGGGCAACAAGGGATCGGGAAAAACCTGCTGGAGAAATCAGGAAAGAATATAAAGGACGCGCAATACGACTATACATCAGAAGTTGGGAAAGGTGTGCCAACGTGAGTTTGGTGTTTTTACACTCGACCAAAACCAGCTCGGTCGGTTTATTGGCGTGATGGACAAATCCAACAACATCAACTTTTATATTCCATGAACGCCATTCTCCAAGAAAGTTGCCACGGTTATATGTGCTAAGAAAACGGGAAATTGGGGTATGCGGAAAGGCATGGATATCAATCTCAACTTGACGAAATCGCCCCTTTAGAAAATTCTCTAACCATTGGCACACATCAGGGTACAGGTCCATAACACTCTTCGGACCGACCTTTTCAGGGGTTTTCATGGAAACTTCTCCATTACGTTTGGCTGAACGCTTCAAGTGCCTGTTTTGCTTCCGGGGTTCCAATTTTTTCTAATGCAAAAGCGACATAATTTTGGACCTCTTCGGATTCATCGTCAAGTGCCTTGATAAGCGCAGGTACTGCATCCGCTGCTGCGTCTTCCAGTTTAGCAAGCGTGTACGCAGCATAAGACCGAACATCCTCCGACGGATCGTTCAAAGCATCAATAAGCGCAGGCATCGCACCAATTGCCGCGCTCCCCATCAGATTGAGCGCGCGAGCTGCATATTCGCGGAACTCTTCATTGAGTTTGTCAGATAACGCTTCCACCAAAACCGGTATTGCTGGTTCACCGATGAGGCTAAGCGTATTACCAAGCGCGAGTGCATAGTACCTCTCAGCTATCGCCATCTGATCAATAAGCGCAGGTATTGCCGGTTCACCAATGGCAGCCAAGACCTCAGTGGCTTGCTCAACCACATCCCCAAGATTATCAGCGAGTGCCTCAACAAGTTGCGGTATAGCAGGTTCACCGATAGCAACCAATTCTTCTCTCGCAGCTTCAAGGATATCGTCATCCAGCTCCGACAAATCCTCGATTAAATCCGCTACGATGTGTTCATCGTCCATCTATTCTATTCGCCTTTCTTAACATACGCCAACATTGTGATAAGACGGTCGGTTTGTTCGGGTCGTAAATACTTGTAAAACCATTCCGAAAACTCACGCTCGGCTCTGGTGAGCTGAGCCGTTAGGGTGGGGACGGTGGACTCTCCGATTTCCGCTAAGACCTCCGCAGCGTGGTTCGCCATCTGTTCCATGTAAACAGGAAGTGCGGACTCCTCGATATGGGTATAGAACTCGGCACCATATCCAGAGATATGCCAGCATTCCTGAGTAAGGACATCAATGAGCTGTGGAATAGCCGGTCTACCTATCGCAATTAATTCTGCTTTCGCGGTGTCCCGAATGTTTTCGTCTATATGACCCAACATGACTATCAAATCAGCGATGTGGTGTTTGCTATGCATTGTTTCCCCTCTTTTGTTCTTCTAAGAGTGTGGTAAGGCGTTCGGTTTGTTCTCGGCGCAAGCGTTTGTAGACGCGCTCCGAGATTTCCTGCTTCTCGTACTTATCATCGAGATGCGTAATGAATTCAAGCCTTGCGACGCGGACATGCTCGCGGTCGTCCGGAGTCAGTTTACGAAGCCATCCGGCGTCTGAAGGTGTTGAGGTATTATCAGTATTAGATTCGGTAGTAGTTTTGGCTGTGCGGAGTTTGAAAAGTGCAGCAACGAAAAAACCCCCTGTCAATGCTGCTGCAACAGCGATAAGTATTAGTTGTCCAAGATTAGATGTCTGCGCTGGTAAGGCACCATGCGCAGTGTCCATATTCACGTCGAATGCTAAGTCGATTGTTTTGCCTGCCTCAAACGGCTTTGGCGCAGTACTCTGATAATTTAGATAAATGACCCCGTGGATTTGTTCGCGTCTGGGTGCCCCGAAAAACTTGGCACGCGGCATAAGACCAACACCTTCAGGGACTAAAAATGAGAGTTTTGATGTGGTGAAATTCAGGCGACGGGATAAATCCAGTCCGTCTTTCTCGACATGAAAAATATAAGTGTAGCCTAAGATCGTTCCTCCAGGCGGTAATGGCGTTGTCAGGATGGCGTGATTAGTGGCAGTATCCATCGTAAGGGCTACTGACGAATGCGGTTGAAAAGCCTCAACACCTTTTGGAAGCGCGAAAAGTGCCCCAACCTTTTGTGTGCCGTGTGTTGTTCTAAAAGGTAGATCGCTTAGGTTTTCGATCTCAAATACTTCAATAACTGTAACAGCACCGTCTGGCGGGTGGTCCTCAGGTGGAGGTCCAATAAAGAGACTATGCGTCTTGACACGGACGTGCGTTTTGTCTTCTGTAAACGCCCCAATTTCAAAGTTGATTTTGATATTCGGAGCCCAGGTTGACAGCACCAGATCTTTCTCAATGTAGTCTGTGCCTTCGTAGATAGTTGAAACCGTGTAGTGAACACTGGGATTAAGTGGTAGATTCCCGAAACGGTAGTCCCCATTTTCATCCGTTGTCGTTTCTTGTGTTTCAGCGGTGTCAGCCTTATGTACCGTCAGGGTTACAGGTTGCGAGGCGATGGGTTTCTCGCGTTTTCTGTCAATGACTGTGCCTTGAATGTCGCCCGAATCTGTTGTTTGCTGGGCATGGAGGGTGGAAAGCCAAAAGAGAAGGGTCAAGGCAACCGTTAGTAAGCTACCGATGCGCCACGCGGGAACATAGCGAATCTGCATGTTGCGTTTTGAACGGTTGTATAAAGATGTGTTAGTGTACATATTATGTTTCACGTTGTTGCTGTTTAAATCTCTCAATTTCTGCTTCTACATCTGACAAGGATTCGTTTTCGAGTTGCATGATGACGCGCGCAGTCTCTTGCAAGAGTTCTTCACGTAATTCTTGGTAGTCGGCATCTGAGAGTTTTCCGGTTTCGTAATCTTCGTCAAGGTCTGCAAGTGCGGCGTAACTGTTTTCGCGTTCCTGAAAGAGGGTTCGCCGCCGTTCTTCAACAATTTCCTCTGACGACGCAATAGCTTGCGGACCTGTTTTCGAGAAAATCGGGAATCCCAGATAGATAAGAAGCAGGATCCCAAAAATTACCATCCATAAAAGTACAAGGAAAGACATAACAACCCCTTTTGTAAAGTCGTACACACGTGAAAATCAATTCCGTCGCGAAAAACCTGCTGAGTCTAACTCTCCCGTTTGTACCTTTCAAGTTCAGTCTCAACCTGCTTGACTGCTTCATCCGAAGGTTGTGATTCCAATGCTACCTGCGCGTCCACTGTTACTGATGCCCTCTGCCTTGACTTTCGGAGCACAACAAAGACAATCCCACCAATTACAATCAGAATGACAGCAGGCATAATGTAGGCAAGTATGTTAATACCTTCTACAGGCATGACTGCATAATATTGCGGTCCGTAAGTGTCAAGGTAATCCGTGCGAATTTGCTCAACGGCCTCACCAGCAAGCAACCGATCGCGAAAATTGTTCTCAATATTCATTGCCGTGCTGCACGTACACACTTCAATTGTCTCCCTTACACATCCGCAGTAACAGTAGACTGTAGTTAGCAGCTCCTCTAAATCGGACGTAACCGTGGCATCTTTCATGTCCTCCGGTTCTACCCCAGCGGTACCTTCTGTCTGTGCATACGCGATGACACTAAAATTGCAAGCAATAATAAGCACAATAACCCGAAGACAATTAAGAACTACAGATTCATTGAACAGCATAATGCGATCAAATCTTCCTATTTTCATGGTCTTATTCCTAACCTGTCAAGCGTCTCTATTGCGTTCAGATTTCTCGGCTATCGCGACGATGCCACCCAATACCATTATAGCAACGCCAATCCAGACAACGCCAATCAGAGGGTTGTAATATCCTTGAACGTTCACAACGCCTCCTGTCTTGACATCCGGTGGGATATTGCCCAATGCAACATAGAGGTCGTTCATACCAAAATGTCGGATCGCTGGTTCCTTTGTAGGTTCTTCATCCGGTTTCGACTTGTAATAGGCATGAAGTGCGGGTTCCATTGTCCCTATACGTTTCCCATTCTTTTCAACGTCGAAAATAACGCTGCTCCGAAGATAGTTTCCGTATTCTTTATCAAACGCGTCTCTCATTGTGAGTTTATACTTGCCTACTTCCATTGATTCCCCGAGTGTCATACTTTTGGATTCAAGCAGAAAATAGCCTTTTGATCCCATAATGCCGATATAGAGGATAACGATACCGATATGGATGATGTAACCGCCGTATCGTCTCTTGTTGCGCTGGATAAGGAGGTTCAAGCCGTTGAGGAGAGAGGTTTCCTGTCGCTTCGCTCGGAGTTTCGCCCCGCGATAAAATTCAGCAAAGATTGCAGCAAGCACGAAAACAGCAGCAAAACTACAGAGCACTGAGTACAACGGAAAAGTATATCCTATTAATGCAAGGAATCCCCAGGTCAAAGCACCGCCGACTAAACCGATAACAAGCGGCAACAAAAACATGCGTTTGAAGTTGTTAGGCGTAATTTTCTTCCATGAAATGATTGGACCGGCACCCGTTAAGAATAGCAGCAGTATCCCCGGAATGATGACGACTTGATTGAAAAAGGCTTCAGGAACTGAGGACTTTTCACCGTTAATCGCCTCAGAGATGATTGGCCATAACGTACCCCAGAGGATAATTAGGGTTAACCCGACGAGGAGCCAGTTGTTCAGGACAAAGGCACTTTCACGGGAGAGAAGAGCTTCTAAACGATTCGCGCTCTTGAGTCGGTTCCAACGATAGATGATAAGTGCGATGACCCCGGCAGTTGAAGTTAAGATGAAGCCAAGAAAATACCCACCAATATCCGATTGTGCGAAAGCATGTACCGATGTGATGATTCCACTACGCGTAATAAAAGTCCCTAATAGTGTAAATTGGAAGGCAAGCGTAATTAGGAGGATATTCCAAAGTTTGAGCATATTCCGCTTCTCTTGGATCATCACAGAGTGTAGATAAGCGGTGCCGAGGAGCCACGGCATAAAAGAGGCGTTTTCGACCGGATCCCATGCCCAGTAACCGCCCCAACCGAGTTCTTGGTATGCCCAATTGCCACCAAGCGTGATACCGATCGTCAGAATAATCCACGAAAATAGCATCCATCTACGCGAGCGAAGTATCCAACCGCTTCCGATTCTACCAGATGCGAGTGCACCAACCGCAAACGCAAACGGGACAGTCAGGCTAATCCAACCGATATATAATGTCGGGGGATGGATCGCCATGAGCGGTGTCTGGAGAAGTGGGTTCATTCCTTGACCGTCAGCAGCGACCTGTCCGCCAGGAAACCGAGCGAGTGGATTGTAAACGCCTTCAATTAAGCCTGTGACAAGGATAGTGAAGAATAACTGAACAATAGCGATTGGAATCAGAGAGTAGTCTGCTAAGGTATCGCCTGTCTGTTTGACACGTTGGTAGTTCTGCCAGACGACAATAGCACCAGCACCTGTAAGCACCCAGAGCCAGAGTAGGAGGGAACCGGACATGGCACCCCAGAGTGCCGTTATTTTGTAGAATAGGGGTTGTGCCGCGCTCGATACCTCAAAAACATAGCGCATTGAGAAGTCGTCGGTGACAAAACCGTAGATTAATGCACCCGTCGCGATACTAGTAAGAATGAAGGTGGCAACAACGGCGTTTCTGCCGCTCTGGATGGCACGGGCATTTCGTATGCGGAGCCCGAAGCTGAGAAAGCCAATTGCCCACAAACATGAAAGCACAGAGAGGTATATAGCGGCTTGTCCGATTTCCGCAGTCATTCGCTTCTGTGCCTCCTCACTTTTGAGAGCAAGTTTTGACTTGCAAGCTGCGTCAAAAGGGTGTCGTTGAACATACTGCTAAAGTGTTGTGTATCCCTTATTCTGAAGCATACGAAGTTTCATCTGTAGGTACGGCACTTTCTGCCCCTTCGTATTTTGAGGCACATTTCGTCATGAGTTTCGTAGCAACAACGAGGTTCTGTGCTGCATGGTATCTACCTTCAACGAAAACACTGCCGCCATCTTTAAAGTTATCCGGTTTAAGCTGATCTTCGTAAATCACGTTCACTGTTGCATCGGTCTCGCGGTCTCGGACAGCAAAGGTGAGCTTAAAATTGACGGCATCCCATTGCGAACTCCCTTCTGCGATGAGACCATCAACCTGGACCAACTGATCGTCTGCACTGTTCGCATCCGCCACAAGCGCAGCGGGTGTGAAATGTCGCATACTCGTGCTTCTGGTCATGGCTATTACCAAAAACGCCATACCACTTAGCAAAATGACACTCGCTGCGATCACTTTGAATCTTTTCTGTTTTTGCACCTGAACATCCCTCCATTAATGCGAATCAGTAGGCGCGACTTTTAAGCGTACTGATGAGATAAAACCTTCTCTTTAAAATAATACTTGATTTTACATTCAAAATCAAGTTAAAATAGATTAAATTTGGAAAATCGTGTGGAATCCTACGTAGTCATACGCTTTGTGAAATCTGCAAGCAAATCACAAACGAAAAGGGAGATTTGTGAGAATTTTCGTTTTTCACAAATCTTTTTGCGAAAAATATGGAATTAAATTGGCAACACCATCCATGGGCGGGTGTCTTCCCGGCGACGCTCTGCCCTTTTCACGAGGATGAATCAATTGACGAAGTCGGATTGCGTCAGTATATGCAGGAACTTGCGAGTGTTCCGGGGATAAAAGGCGTTGTCTGTAACGGGCACACCGGCGAAATCATGTCTCTCCGATCGCATGAAAGACAACAGGTTACGCGGGTGACCGCTGAGGCTGTTGGCGATCGTGTTAAAGTTGTTTCGGGAGTTAGCGCGGAAGGAAGTCTTCCAGCGATTGACGACGCACTCGCTGCAAAGGAAGCGGGCGCGGATGCCATCCTGTTGATGCCTGCGCATCATTGGTTGCGTTTTGGAAGGACCCCTGAAACGGCAGTCGGTTTCTTTCAAGATGTCGCCGAAGGGGCGGACATACCGATTATTGTTCACCAATATCCCGCATGGACAAAAGCAGGATATAGCCTTGAAGAGATGTTGGAGATGGTGAAAATTCCGCAGGTTGTCTGCATTAAAATGGGCACCCGTGATATGGCGCGCTGGCGATGGGATTATGAACAACTGAGAGAAGCCGCGCCGGATGTCCCTATCTTGACATGTCATGATGAGTACCTGCTCGCTTCGCTGCTTGAGGGCAGTGATGGCGCACTCATCGGGTTTGCAGGATTTGTCCCTGAGTTGATGGTTGATGTCGTGCACGCAGCACTCAATAACGATCTTATCGGGGCACGCAAAGCGCGCAGTCAGGTGGATTCATTGGCACGAATCGTCTACAATTTCGGAGAACCGAGCAGTGATGCCCATCAACGGATGAAATGCGCACGTTGGTTGATGGGAAGATTCCCCTCAATGACGATGCGCCGACCTCTGCGTCAATTGTCCACAGCCGAAGTAGACAAAATCCGAGCAAGTCTTGAAACAACCGGCTATCAGTGCGTTCACTAAATTTTAATGCACATCCACTGCCCAATGTGAGTACTATAAGAATTGGAGGGTCCGAATGTCACGTCTGAAATACGCTTTAATTGGCCACGGTAGACGCGGCGCAGGGCACCTGTCAACAGCTGCGACACTGAAGGATACCTTTGATATAGTCGCCGTGTGTGATGCACATCCTGAGTCGGCGGAAGCCGGTGCAGCGAGATTCGGTGCTAAAGCCTATACGGATGTCCGGAAAATGGTTGATGAAATATCACCCGATGTCTGCGATGTCGTTGTGCCTATGCAGCTGCATCACATTGTCTCCTGTTACCTCTCACGGTGCGGCATCCCACACAACGTAGAAACCGGACTCGCACCGACACTCGGTTTGATGGATATGATGATAGCCGACGCTGCCGAAAATGGGGTGAAACTTCAGACATCGGAGAACTTTCCGTTCGTTCCTGTGGAACAGTTTGTGTGCAAACTCATTAAGGAAGGCGTAATTGGGAACATCCACAAGTGTTACCGGCTCTTTTCTACAACCGGCTACCACGGACTCGCTGCAATACGGTGCCGTATGGATGCCGCTCCAAAAATGGTCAGCAGCATCGGGCATACGATGCCTGTTAGGTCCTACGTTGATCGGGCGAAACGAGATTTTAATCGCGAAAACCTTGAGTTCTACGCCATAGATTTCGATAACGGTGGACTCGGCATTGCCATGGTAGGGAACAAGAATGGATGCCTCGGACGGAATAAACTTGTCGGTTTCGAGACGTGTGGTGAGCGCGGCACGATTATTACCAACGGGAATCAGGGTGCCACCGGTGGTGAAACAGTCAATGTTTGCACAGATGAAGACCTGCTAAACGGAGGCAGGGCACAAACCTACGAATTCCAGAGAGAATATAGTGATAATGGCACTTTGCAACGTATCTTTGTGGAACTCCCAGCGTCTCTTGGTGGCACTGTAGCGTGGGTA
The DNA here is from genome assembly GCA_026702755.1 of Candidatus Poribacteria bacterium. Lineage (NCBI taxonomy): Bacteria > Candidatus Poribacteria > Candidatus Poribacteria bacterium. Next base: position 68,919 of record JAPPBX010000080.1, read on the forward strand.
AATCCGTATCAACAGACGGATATCTCGGAGACAGGTATCTCATTAGCGACAATGCTTGACGGTATCGCACGTGCTGTCCGGGAGGATACACAACCGCTATGGACGGGTGAAATGGGCAGAGCAGACCAAGAGATGGTGATTGCTGCGCACCGATCCATCCAGACGAATCGACAACCTATCGAACTTCCACTTGAACCCGATCCTGCAGAAGAGGATGCGTTTGATCGCGATTTTGAAGCACAGTTCGGTGTTCATCCACGCGAAGATATCGAAAAAGCATTAGAGGTTAATTTTAAGGCACGTTAGTTGAAATACCTCCAACCAAGGTAGGTGCGGTTTCCCAACCGCACCGAGTCTGAAAGAAGAATACTTTGTCGGCAAGGGCCACATACCTGAATCCGATAATCTATTTATGAGAGGACTTGCAACAATATCTAAGTACATATAATAGAGGTAAGAGATGAAAGAAATTAAAATCGGATTTATTGGATGTGGTGGCAATGCCAATGGGCACATGAACCAGTTAGCTGGGATTGAAGGGGCAAATGTTGTGGCTGTGTGTGACGTTCAAGCTGAACGGGCGCAAAGTGCAGCCGAGAGGCACAATGCAGATCCTTATACTGCACACCAACATCTACTTGAACGCGATGATTTGGATGCGGTCTACTTGAGTCTTCCCGTCTTTGTTCATGGACAACCGGAACGTGACGTTATTGCGCGCGGCTTACCGTTTCTTGTTGAGAAACCCGTTGCCATCAATATAGATATTGCCCGTGAACTTGAAGCCGCGGTAGCGAAAGCTGGATTGATAACATGCGTCGGTTATCAACTTCGTTATCTCGGTTCGACACAGATAACGCAGCAAATCCTGAAGGAAAGAACAATTAACATGATCGTGGGTAAGTACTGGTGCAGTACTGGACATGGCGATCCGAACGCGTGGCTCCGTCAGATGAACAAATCCGGCGGTCAACTTGTCGAACAAGCAACACACACAATCGACATGATGCGTTATATGGGTGGCGAGGTGGAGTCTGTCTACGCGATGCAGGCAAACAGACTCCTTAAAGAGACAGATTGTCCTGATGTCAATAGTGTCGCACTCCAGTTTGCCAACGGTGCTGTTGGTTCATTGACTGCTACTTGGGCTTATGCAGGAGACTGGTCGAACGCGAATGTCTTGGACTTGCTGTATGAGGGAGAACTGTTGAATTGGAACCCATCACGGGTCTTGGCGCAAGAAGATGGTGAATGGGTAGATAAGACTGAGCCGAGTCCAACAATCGATGAAGTTTTTGTTGAGGCGGTACGTAGTGGTGATGCATCTCAGATTTTGAGTCCCTATAGTGATGCTGTCAAGACGCTTGAAATATCGCTCGCAGCGAATCTTTCCGCGCAAGAGAAAAGGTTGGTAGAAATCTCTTCGCTATAGGGTAATAGTTATCAGTTCTCGGAGGAGAGGCTGTCAGCCATCAGCAACGGCAATCAACAGGAAAGACCGAAAGCCGACAACTAATGGTTTCCGATAGCCAATAAAAAATCATGGCGAAAAAATATCGGGTGGCGATTGTTGGGTGTGGTGGTATATCCAACGCTCACGGCAATGCGTGGCGAAATTTGCCAGAAATCGAAATTGTCGGGGCATGCGATGAAAAATTTGAATCGCTCGCGCGCTTTGCTACTGAATATGAGGTCCAAAATACCTACAACGATCTCCGACAGATGTTAGAGAAACAGCAACCGGATGTCCTCGTCATTGCGACGTGGCCCTCAAGTCATCTCAAAAATGTGCTGGAGGCGGTCCGGTGTGGTGTCAAGGGTATCCTTGTTGAGAAACCGATTGCGGTCAACACCACACAGTTGGAACAGATGATTCAGGTTACAGAACGTGCCGATATCTTATTGATGGAGGCGTTCATGTATCGGCATCACCCGTTGACACTCGCTGTGAAACAGAAGATTGAAGATGGCGCGATCGGGGAAGTGTGCTATGCACGCTCTACTTTTTCAACAGGACTCACCGACCGTCAGAATTGGAGATTACGGGGGGACCTCGGTGGTGGTGCTGTCATGGATTTGGGGTGTTATTGCATCAACATCATTCGTTATCTTGTTGGACGGGAACCGCAGTCGGTCTGGGCAACAGGTAAATTTGAACCGATTAACAACGTCTGGGAAACTTTGATTGGAACCTTGGACTTTGGCAACGGTATTACTGGACAATTGGACTGCAGCTTTGGTTGGACATGGCGTGAATCTTATGAGGTCGCTGGTACAGATGGCACGCTTTTCGTTCAGAGCGCGTGGGGCAATTCGGAAGGTGAGTCACACTTTATTGTAAACGGCGAGACTTTTAGTGTTATTGATGGCGTGAATCCTTACGGTGCTGAGATTTTGAATCTCTGTGAAGCAATAGATACAGGTGCCCCTCTCCATTTACCGATAGAGGACGCGCTCGGAAATATGCGTGTCATTGATGCGTTGCACGAATCTGCGCGTACAGGTCAGCACCTCAGTCTCTCCGCGTGAAGTCTTGCCTGCCAATCGCTGATTGAGCAATCCCGGATGGTCGTAAGGAAATAGCCGTTCTTTTGGAACTGAGTGAATGCTAATAAAAACCCGATTAACCTGTGAGGTCAATCGGTGAAGGAGCCTGATTGTTAAAAATGTTTGAAAAAATGATGAAGTATCCCATTGACGTTTTTCGAGAAGGAAATTTCTCATTTGGGGTACCGTTACCCGGGCTTCTTATAGCTGTTCTACTCATCGCGCTTTTTGCTGTTACAATATGGGCGTATCGGAGTACACAAGGACGTATCCGACGCGGTTTCCGAGGTTTTCTCATCTTTCTTCGTGCGGTTGTACTCTGTTTGCTTGCCTTCTGCTTGCTCAAACCCTTTCTAACGATTTATCAGACAAACCCTGATGATTCCTATCTATTGGTGATGGTTGACCGCTCTAAAAGCATGCAGATCACCGACTCTATTGATTCGACAACACGGTTGCGCCGCGCCAACGACCTGTTGTTCGCCGAAGAGGACGGACTCCTTGAAAAACTGGATGCTAAATTCAAGGTCAGACTTTTTGCGTTTGACACTACCGCAAAACGGATTTCCAGCGAGGCATTGACAAGCGCGGAGGGTGAAAGTACGGATATTCCACAGGCACTAAACGAAGCACTTGATGATCTACAAGGAATTCCACTTTCTGGTGCTGTATTGTTAACGGATGGTGCAGATAGGAGCGGTGTTGACATCGCAAAATTTGCCATGCAAATCCGAGAGCGAAAACTGCCGATCCATACCGTCGGCATCGGTGCCGAAGAGGGCAATCCAGACCTTGAAATTGTCAAAGTGGATGTACCTCGAACAGCAGAAGAAGATTTTCCCGTGGAGATGTGGGTATCGCTGAAACGAAAGGGATTCAACGGAAAGAAGGTGAACGTCCAATTGACGAGTAACGGACGAATCCTAAAGACAGCATCCGTTGATCTGGATGAAGGAACCTCCTGGATGCCACAACTCGGCGGAACAGGCACAACATCTGCGCCTAAGACCGGACGCGTGTCGATTAAGTTTACCCCTCGCGAAGCCGGTACCCAAAAGTTTGAAGTGCATGCGGAGTTAGGTGAAGTAGAGGCGGTGCCACAAAACAACACGAAGACATTTTTACTCAAGGTAGCACCCACCAAACGTGTAAAAATCCTACTTGTTGATGGTAGACCGCGTTATGAGCTGGGTTTCATAAAACGTGCCCTGAATAACGATCCGAACATCCAATTAACGGATCGATTTTTGAAAAGTATCTCTACGAATGGTCAGAATTACGGCGGTACTCGCACCGATGTATCGCATGATTTCGGTTTTTATCCGGATGATCGGGAAACCCTCTTTGACTTCGACGCTATCATTTTAGGCAATGTAGATGCCTCCGAATTTACACCGAAGCAGTTGGAAAATACCGTTGAGTTTGTACGCACTCGAGGCGGTGGGTTGCTTATGTTAGGGGGTTCGAGTTCGTTGGGAAACCACGAGCTTTCTGGATCCTATATCAATACGCCGATTGCCCAATGTCTCCCTGTGGAGTTGGAACTTGGATCCGCACCAGCACCGTTGGCACCGAGACGACTCCCTCGGTCTACCAGCCGTTCACGGTCTACCGACGATAAAGGATATAAATTGCAACTGACACCGGAGGGGAAGGTTGAAAATTTGATGCGGTTGGCAGATATTCCTACCGAAAATTTGGAACTTTGGAAGATCATGCCCGCGCTGAAAGGGTATAGTAAAGTGAAACGCGCGAAAGCAGGAGCCTTGGTTTTGGCGGAACATCCGACTGACCGAAATGAATTCGGAAATCGGATCCTCATCGCGACCCATAATTACAATGCCGGACGTGTCATGGTATTTACGCCGCATTCTTCGTGGCGGTGGCGGTTGATACCCTCCCACGAAGAGGGTAATCAACGATTCTGGCATCAAGGTGATAGTCACGAACGGTTTTGGCGACAGGCTGCGAGGTGGTTGACAACGGCACCAAAAGAACATCTTAAACTTGATATTGCAAAAACAATTTACGCGCTGAAAGAGCCAGTCGTGATTGAGGTCACCGCTACTGATCCAGAGTTTCAACCGACTAACAACGCAAAGATTCGAGCTATCGTCGTTGACGAAGAGGGTAAGCGTAAAGAGTTGAGACTTGAACAGATCCTCGGTAAAGATGGTCTCTACACTGCGCGTTTTATTCCGAATCGATACGGCGAGTACACCGTCATTGCAGCCGGTAGTCTCGGAGGTGAGGACCTGGGTGAGCAGCAAACCCTTTTTGAGGTAAAGACATCTTACGCCGAATTTAGCGATGCTGAACTTAACGTCGCACTTCTCAAGACTTTGGCTGAGGGTAGTGGTGGAAAGTATTACACAGTGGAGGAAGCAGACCAACTCGTAAAGCAGATTCCACTCGTCGAAAGTGCAACATCAAAAATTACGGATGTTGACATTTGGGATATACCTCTCATCTTTGGTGCGGTTATCGCGCTACTTGGATTTGAGTGGTTTTTGAGAAAACGCGGGGGTTTAGTGTAATGTAAGGCCTGCTCACATTGGAAAAATATTTATAGGCGTGCTATTTCCAATCTCGCCGCATCTGAGGAATTAACAAATCATTCTTACCAGAAATTCGCTGTGAGACATCAAAAGAGGGATGAAAGACATGACACAACAAGAACTTCACGAAATCGCAGAAGGCATTCGCTCACCGGAACAGATCTCCATGACATTGGCGGAATTTCTTGAGAACGATGTAGACGGATATGAATACGTTAAAGGAGAATTAGTGCCGATGTCCCCACCAACGAGGATACATAGTAAAATTAGTGTTAAGGTTATCCGATATTTGGATCGGCATGTGGATGAGAATCAGTTGGGAGAAGTCCATGTAGAGGCAACTTTTCAGGTCGGTGATCGGGGCTTGAAACCCGATGTGGCGTTTGTTTCAACACCGCGGTTGGATGGAGATGAAAACAAAGGTTTCCCGATACCGCCCGATCTGGCAATTGAGGTCGTTTCGCCGACAGACGTTCAGTGGCGTGTTGCAGACAAAGCGTTTGCCTATTTGAACGCAGGAACGCGCCTCGTCTGGGTTCTGGATCCCCGTTCCAAAACGGTGACGGTCTATCGTTCCGAGAGAGACATCGCGCTGTTCACATTTGAAGATACACTCACGGGTGAGGATGTCGTACCGGGGTTTACCTGTCCGGTTTCACAACTTTTTGAGTAGTGTTCTGTCCATTCTAAAATTGAGGCTGGTAGGTTGGATTGAACGCATTGAAACCCAACACAACCACCTCCTACAAATCCAATTACTGATTTCGATTGTCAAATTTCATTAGGGTACACGGAGAATCATGAACAATTCTTATAAAAGCGTTATGTTCGTCATCGCTGACGATTGGAGCCGCATCGCGAAGTGCTACGGAAATGATGTTATCCGAACACCGAATATTGATGCCTTTGCGGAGCGCGGGGTCGTGTTTGACTACGCATTTTGCACGAGTCCTTCGTGTGCGGTGAGTCGCGCGTGCATTCTTACCGGGCAGCATAGTCATACACATGGACAATATGGACATTGCCACGGCATTCACGGATTTCGTACACACGAGTATATGCAATCGGTGCCAAAAATTCTGAAGTCACACGGATTTGCGACGGCGTGTATTGGGAAGAAACACGTTGAACCTGAGAGTGTTTACCCCTTCGATTTTGAACCGAGGGTCGACAATCGCAGTCCTGTAGACATGGCGGTAAAGGTTACGCAATTTCTGACCGAGAACGCGGACAACCCCTTCTATCTCCATATCGGCAGTGGCTACCCGCATCGTGCAGGGAAGGGATTCGGAAACGACAGGACACATCCCGGTATTGAACCCCGCGCTTACACACCGGAGGAAATTATTGTCCCGAATTTTCTACCGGATGTACCTGCTGTCCGTGAGGACCTTGCTGATTATTACGAGAGCGTTTCGCGGTGGGATGCTGTAGTAGGCGCGGTTTTGGACGCGCTTGACGCTTCTGGACGCGCAGATGAAACCCTTGTTTTTGTCACAACCGACCACGCAATGCCGTTTCCTGGTGCAAAGGCATCAAGCTTTGACAGTGGACACCACTGTCCGCTGTTAATCTCCAGTCCTACACAACAAAAGTACTGTTTTCACAATCAAGCACTCGTCAATTGGGTTGACTTTTGCCCGACGATGTTAGATTGGTGTGGTGTTTCACATCCCGATGGAGAAGACGCACTTCCGGGCAGCTCGATCCTCCGTGTGCTTGAAGATGACAGCGCGCATCCGGGCAATGGTGACTGGGAGGAAACCTACTTCTCCCACTGCTTCCATGAGGTGACGAATTACTATCCGTATCGCGTGTTACGCGGGAGGCGATATAAATACGTCCGTAATCTGGCATATCAACTGGAAACACCGCTCCCCAGCGACCTGTTCCGCTCGATTTCATGGACGGCAGTCCGAAATGACAACGTTCAACAACTCGGTGAACGGCAGCGGACTGATTTCCTACAGCAGGGTCGTGAGGCATTGTTCGATATGCAGAACGATCCAGCAGAGTCGCAAAATCTTATAGACGCACCAGAGTTACAGGACGTAGCCAACGAGATGCGCCGAAAGGTCATTGAGTTCAGGCAAAAAACCCAGGATCCTTGGTTGGAGCAGTCCTTTCAGGAAGGCGAAACACAACCTTTTTTCACGTAATAGCCATTAGCAGTCAGCCATCAGAGTTGTGATTTTACCATATAGATCACTGACACAACTGCTCTTTGCTGACAGCTGAAGGTTTCCGACTGCTGACCGCCATTAAAACATGCAAAACTACGATTTAGAAGCCATGAATGCCCGCATCGAAGCGGATAGTGGGTTTATACAGCAGATTCTCACGGAGGTGGGAAAAGTTATCGTCGGGCAAAAAGTACTGCTGGAGGGACTGGTTATTGGGTTGCTCTGCAACGGGCATATTCTACTCGAAGGGGTACCCGGACTTGCAAAGACAACCGCCGTGAGCGCACTCGCTCAGACGATTGATGCTTCCTTCAATCGTCTGCAGTTCACACCCGATCTACTTCCTGCTGACCTCGTTGGCACACTCATCTATGATCAACAGAAGGGCGATTTCTACACGAAGAAGGGACCCATTTTTGCCAACGTTATCCTTGCTGATGAGATAAACCGTGCACCCGCCAAAGTGCAGAGCGCGCTCCTTGAAGCGATGCAGGAACGACAGGTCACGATTGGGGACACGACCTATCCACTCGACGATCCATTTCTCGTTCTGGCGACCCAAAATCCGATTGAACATGAGGGCACCTATCCTCTACCCGAAGCACAGGTGGATAGGTTCATGCTGAAAATTAAGGTTGACTACCCTTCACATGCTGAGGAATTGCAAATCCTTCGGCGGATGACTACCGAAGAGGTCTCCTCTATTCAACACGTGATTGCCCCGAAAGATATTATTCGATTCCGGGAGGTCGTCCGAAACATCTATATGGCAGAGCAGTTGGAAAATTACATTGTCGATTTGGTGTGTGCGACGCGTGCACCGGAAGCGTATCAATTAGATGAACTCAGCACGTTGATTGAATACGGTGCATCGCCACGCGCGACAATTTTCCTCGCTTTTGCTGCGAGGGCGAGAGCATTCCTTTCCCAGCGGGGTTATGTCACCCCTGAAGATATCCACGCAGTGGGGATGGATGTGCTAAGACACCGAGTCATTATCAGTTATGAAGCGGAAGCAGACGGACGCGATGTTGAGAGCATCATCTCACAGGTATTCGCGAAGATTGAAGTGCCTTGAACCTCTATTCCTTTGTCTGTCCAGCGACAGCCGATGCCCTTGCTCCTACGCCCAGTACTGCTAAAAATCCCTCTGAATCGGCGTGGTCGAAATCGCCGATTGCCTCCATAGAAGCGGTCTCCTCGGAATAGAGTGAGTGAGGTACGCCACCTGCGGCATGGAATGCCACATTCCCTTTGTAGAGTGCTACTGTGATAGTTCCACTCGCCAAATCGGTCAACGGTTGAATAGAAGATAGTAGTGCCTGTGTAGCGGCATCAAACCAATAACCTTGATAAATCTGTTCTGCGATTGTTTTGGCTACGCCATCGAAGTGCCGACGTGCACGTCTATCTAAAATCAGTTGGAGCAGATACTCGTAACACTTTCCAAGCAATTCCATCCCCGGAGATTCATAAACGCCGCGGCTCTTAATCCCAACAAACCGATTTTCAACAGTGTGAATGCCGATACCGACACCGTTTCGTCCACCGATGCGGTTTGCTTCTAACAAACTCTGGAGTGCCGTGACGGGGCTTCCGTTGACTTCCACAGGTGTCCCACGGGCAAAGGTAACGGTAAAGTGTTCTACATCATCAGGTGCATCTTTCGGATGGACTCCCATGCCGGGGTTGATAAATCCTGCTGGTGTTTTCAGCGATTCGAGTCTTCCGGCTTCATGCGTGAGTCCTAAGAGATTTGCGTCGGTTGAGTAAGGTTTTTCGTGTGTGGCGGTAATCGGTAGATTGTGTGCTTGGCAGAAGTCTATCATCTCTTTTCTGCCACCGAAGTTTTTCAGGAATTCAGCATCTCGCCACGGGGCATAGACAGAAAAATGAGGGTTAAGCATATTCGTGGCGAGTTGAAACCGTACTTGATCGTTACCCCTACCGGTTGCGCCGTGTGTCAAGATGGAAATACCGCGCTTTTCCATCTCCGGCAGGAGTGCTTTCACTGTGACGTGTCGCGCGATGCCAGTTGTATTCCAGTAGCCGCCTTCATACATCGCTTGGCACTGGATGAGTCGGATCCCATCTTCGGCGAGTGCGTCTTTCGCATCTACAATGATTGCATCTTCGGCACCGCATGCCAGCATCCGTTCCCGGATTTCGGAAACGTCTCGTTCATCGGGTTGACCGAGGTCTGCCGTAAAACAGACGACGTTGACCCCGTTATCAACTAACCATTTGGTGATGGTGCAACTATCTAAACCTCCTGAAACAGCAGCACCAACCGTTTTTCCTTTTAATGTATCAATATTCACAAGCAGTCTCCAAGGTGTTGTGTATTAAGTTATGACGGAATTATACCACTTTTTGGGGCAGCTTGCAAACCAATATTGAGATGTTCAACAACGATGTATTTGATAATTTATCCCGTTTATAGTATAATGGTTCAATGGTGCGATGGCATCCGCTCCATCTGGAGCAACGAATCTGAGAAGTAGAAGGTAGCGATACCTTTTCCCCCCGATCTCTCAAAACGGCGTTAGGTTTACAATTTTCACACGACTCTCTCAAGTCGGTCTTAAGATTCCTGAAAACCCGATCAGATATATTTTCTCTGGGACTTTCTCTATATGGAATGTGTGAAGGATATTATCCAACAGTGCCATGAACGGCGACAGAAGGACATGCAACAGCGGGAGACGATTGTCTCACCCACGTTGCACGGTGAATACCCTTACCACTATATTGTTTATTGTGCGCATCGGTATCCGTTGCTTTTGCATGACCTTGAACAGGCAGATATTTCGTTTATGCCGATTGGACAAGCACCCTTCGATCGGGGTCCAGCGTATTGTGGTGGCACGCGTCTCTTAAGACGACAAGGCACACTCAACTGGGAGCCAAGGCGATGGTTCTCGTCCTGGGGGATTCAGGTCTACACAGGAACGCCATCCGCGCGCGACGGGGCGAACTGGCACGACATCGAGTTCACCTACAGGGCGATCCGCGATGCCCCTGATGCCGTTGTTGCCTGTGTGGACGCACTCGCCAACGCTGTTATGAACCCGCTACTCACCTTACTCAAAGGTGGAGGCTTGCGGTTTTCGTGTCGAGTGCCAGACTATCTTCACCCGAACACAACAGACGCAAAGCAATATGTTCATAAGCATCTACCCGACATAGACCATCACCGCGATCGTGATATCTACATTGAGATTACTGGCGATAAAGGCTTTACGCGCTGGGATGCTCGCTACGAGATTCTTACGGGTAACCTCTTAAACCCGCCTATCATTTCTAAAGACGTGCTTTTCGCGTTTCTCGATGTTTTGCGAGAACTGCTCCATGAACCCGCTCCGGTATCGGAATTAGACCTGACAGATGCAGCACTCATAGATACACAGGATTTCGACGATTTCGATGTCATAGAATCGTTAGAAACGGAACAAGTTATGAATGAAAGTATCCTGGCAGTGCAACGCGGTGAACTTTCTCCGATTAGCATTAAACGACCGAGACCACTCCTCGAAAAAGCAAAACACACTGCAGTGGAGGGTGAGAGGAATCTCTCTGAATGGGAAGCCCACATTCTTGGGATTACCACAGGTTCAATGAGCACTGAAAAGAGACGTGAAATCGAAGCTACATTTCTTGATACCGCCCCTATATGGATCAACGCTAATACCGCACACGATGCCGAAGAAGCAGAGCGGTATTATGAAGGGCAGGGCGTTTCAGTCGGACGTTGGAAACCACGAAACTATCGCTGGGAACAGGTAAAGCGGATACCCATTGTTGAAAGGATGCAGAATCCTTTCGCGCCGGGAAACGCCTGCGAAGATGCCGAAAGATGCAACGCCTTAGAGCAGAAAGGCGGTGATCCGAATAAGAGTATCTGTCCGAGTTGTCCGGTTTATGAAGCGTGTCAAGTGCGCGGGTATCTTTCTCAATTTCAGACACTCAAGGAGAATCAGGTCATCGTATCCAATATTCGGAACCTCTTTCTGGACCGACGGTATGCGGCGTTTGTTGAGGCGTTGATTGTTCCTGATAGGGTCTGTATTATAAATGATTCTGAATCCCAGCTCACGAAGCTCTTTACAGAGCATCATCTGTCAAGCGAGATTCTCGAAGGCTGGCTCATTAATTGGAGTGGTACGGTGTTGGGTCAATTCGCGGAAACAATGCTGAACGCTATTCAAATTACAGACAGTCAGCACGGCGATATTGCGAAGCGAATTCGTACCGTTGTTCAGGCGTTTGAAGGGTTAGAAGATAACATTATTCAGCAGATGTGTCAGGTAAATTGCCCAGGTAAAGATGGTAGCAGGATTGCAACAGATATTGAGAGTGCAATCCAGTTTGGGATTTTGGATATATCAACCTCGGAAAACATAAAGAAGGTACCGAATGTGTATCTCGACTCAGAGTGGACGTTATGGCATCAGTTGAAGACATTCTTTGCGTATTATACGCGCGATATGGATGCTCCGATGTTTGTTGATGACGGGATTCTGCGGTTCTGGTTACCACCGAGAATTCATCAAGAGATTCAGAAACTTGCGTTCATATCGCCAGCATTCTCGGAAGATTGTTTCAAAGACGTGTTTCCTGAAGAGACCGTATCAGTCAGGCGGGTTGAATCGCAGGAGACATCGCTTTCACGGAATAAGTCCTTCCAACTGCGGAGTGCACCGCATATTTCCCATGCAATCGCAAACTACGAGGTTAATTGGGATGTGTTTAGTCTTTCTGAAATTGCGAACCGCTTTTTTCGCGGTATCTATAGAGAAATGAAGCGACACCCAGATCGCAATCATGTCGTTATCTCAAGCACAAGCACAAGACTGATGTTGAAAAATGTTTTTGATAAGATTATCAGCTACCACGATCTCATCAAAGACACCCTGGCATCCCCTGAGGATTTGCGATCTACTTTTGAAGCGGCTGACATTTACTACGACCGCATCAATGTTCTACGATCCGTCTTTGAGGGTGCTGATGTTGTTTGGATTGTAGGAACACCTTATTTTCCACCGCATTTTATCTGGGAACAAGCGAAAATACTCTTTGGAAACCAAGTGGAACCGTTAAATTATAATTTGACAATGAACCCTTATCAATTTGAAGATGAACGGATACAAGAACTCTATGAACAGAACGCTATCGGTATCCTAACACAGATTGTCTACATCGCAGGATTCAATAAGGCATCAGATAGAACCCTGGTTCTCAACGCGGCTTTACGGGTACCCTCTGTCACCGATGCTCCAGAGACGGAGTTATTCGATTGGGAAGACTTTGAGATCGCTGGCGGGTTGGATGACCTCTCAGAGACCATTCGGATCCGCGAGGATTACGAGGCAGAATACGCGAACATGGATGCTTCATGGACGCGAGAACGTGTTGAATATTTGCTCGGTGTTTCTAAATCGCAAGCGAACCGTATCTTGATGAGATTGAGGGGCGGTAAACTTGAGCGTGTCCCATTTCATGCTCAGATTTTCGAGCTGCTCTCGGATGGAGAGAAAACAACATCTGAAATCCTTGAATCAATTCAGGGGAATCCAGGCTCCATTAAAAACGAACTCACCCATCTTGTAGAAACGGGTGATATTGTGAGGGTCCGGCGGGGTGTTTACGCACTGGCATAGGCAGTTATCTACCTTTCAAAACGCTTTTTTTGCAAAAAAATTTATCAAAATACACTTTTTTTATACAAAAATTGTATTTTTTCTTGCAAAACAGAATTAATTTGTGTATAATTTATTTAGTATGACTAAAAATCTGCTCCTATTAATAAGCCATTATGATTTAAGTCATACAGAATTCAAACTGAAATCCATTCATACATCATACATAACCATGATTTCAGTTATACAGAATTCAAAAGGAGATTTGGTAGAGCGCAGAGAGGAAAATTCCAGAAGCGCATCCTCTCTGTTGCTCGCCAACTCCCTTTTCAAACCACTCCAATGAACATACCCCTGCACGCCCGACAGATAGGAATATTTATTATACTAAACTAAAGTTTGGATAATATATTTACACACCCATCGGTTTGACAGATACTCACAACTAAGTTATAATTTTAAACATAATCCCATTTCTGAATAATGACTTCTCATTAACAAAAAATTCTTGACATCCCTCCCAAAACCGCGTACAATGAAACCTTAAGTAAGCTATAATTGTACATGGAGGTTTCTTATGCCGACAATCGAAAAAGTTTTTGACTCCCCAGGTCCACAACCTAATGGAATGCAAGCGACTGAAGACGGTCTCTGGATTCTCGACCAGCAGACGAATGAAGTGCATCTCGTCTCTTACGAGGGCGATGTGAAAAAGACGCTCGCCACCGGCTCCGACAGAGGCAGCGGTATTACGGATACAGGTGGCACACTCTGGCTTGCGTCTACCTACAGTTGCGAAATCTTATCAACTGACCCTGAAAGCGGTGAGACACTTGCCTCTTATGACACCCCCGGCGCAGGTCAGACCGGTGCGCACGGCTTAGAATGGCGCGACAATAAACTCTGGCTGGCGGTGCCGCCTTCTGCCACTATCTATCACGTCGATGTTGAAGACGGTTTTAAGGTGATTCATACGCTCCCGGCTCCTGGTGATCGACCACACGGCATCGCATGGGTGGGTGACGATCTCTGGTGTGTTGAGACGAACCACCGCGCGATCTTTCACCTCAACCCAGAAGATGGCAGCCACCTGAACAAAATTGAGATACCGGAACCGCATCCTGAACCCCACGGCATGACCTACTGGGATGGGTATTTCTGGTACTGCGATGCACATACCACAGCGGTGTGTCGCGTCCCCTTATCCTAATGGAAACAATTGGCAGACTCCTGAATATGGGAAAAAGCAGTGCCGCGATGAATATGGCGGTTGACGAAGCAATTCTGCTTTCGCAGAAGGAGCACTCCACTCCGACACTACGGTTTTACGGTTGGACGCAACCCGCGTTCAGTTTCGGTTACTTTCAAGATATTGCTTCAGAGGTTGACATAGATGGGTGCCACGCGGATGGCATCGAATTGGTGAAACGGATGACTGGTGGTGGAACCGTCGTGCATGGATGGGAATTGACCTATACACTGGTGCTTCCGAGGAGCATCGGAGAAATAGGTGTTTCCGAAGTGTATCAACGCATTGGGCAATCGCTCGTCAAGGCGTTTCAGAAACTCGATGTTCCTGCACAGTGCTATGCTGCAGACGCAGATACTTCGCAGTCTGCCCAGAACATTTGCCTGACAAATCCTGCTGAATATGACGTTATGTGTAACGAAAAGAAGTTAGCGGGTGTTTCTGTGAGGCGTAATCGAGATGGGATACTGTTCCAGGGCTACATCTCTTTAGACATGCCGCCTACGTCAATCCTCGCTCGCGTTTCAAAAGACCCCAAGGTTCAGAAGATGCTATGCGAGAAATCAGCCGCTATCAATACAGAAGGGCGTTTTGTAACGAGAGATGCCCTCATCCAAGCCATTTCTGAAACATTTGACCTCGAAATTGCGTTTAAGTCAGGAAAACTGTCGCTGATGGAGCGAGCGCAGGCGAAAACCCTTGCTGAAACCAAATATGCCACAACGGCGTGGAATTTGGGATGAACCAAAATCAAAAACCTACCAACACCGTGCTCATTCCACAGGGTGCGTTTATCATGGGCACCGATATTGAGGACTTCTACGGGACCGCCTTAGCCAATTCAGAGCATGCCAAACTCGATGAAGCACCGATGCACGTCCGTTTTCTTGAAGCGTATCTCATTGAGCAGTATCCGGTAACAAACGCCGAATATGCCGCTTTCGTGCAAGCGACAGATCATTCACCACCGGTCCATTGGAAAAATGGGAGTTTCGCGCCTGAAGATGCGAATTCGCCCGTCGTTCATGTGAGTTGGCATGATAGCAATGCCTACGCCGAATGGGCGGGTAAACGGCTACCGACGGAGGCGGAGTGGGAGAAAGCGTGTCGTGGGCCTGACGGGCGGATTTATCCGTGGGGCAATACCTTTGTGCCCGATGAACCTGAATCTACAGAAGCCTCACAGATTTTGACGACGCATCTCACTACTGTAGGGGTTCGTCCTGCCACATTAAGCCCTTACGGTGTCGGCGATGCTGCCGGTAATGTCTGGGAATGGACTGCAGATTGGTATCAACCATATCCTGATCCAAAACGTCAAAAGTCTAAACGGACGACAGACGATACACATAAGGCATTGCGTGGTGGGTCATGGTTGGAAGTGCGAGATGGTACGGCGGAACGTTATTTTCGGTGTGCGAATCGCTTGCATGCCCCGCCGGAGTATACCGCCGGAAATATTGGTTTCCGTTGTGTACGTGAAGTGCTGCAGAGACAAGCCGAGTCGGTGCATGTTCCCATAGAAACCCTTATTGACTATGTGAAGCAACGGAAACTAACCAATCTACGACTCCTTCAAAAACGTGCGCAAAAGAACGCCCTCAAAGATATGTTCATCGCTGTCCTACTCATTGGGGGAGCGGGTTATGGTATTATCAAGGCACCCGAGTTGGTATTAGGCGGCGTGACTGCTGGCATCATTGGAGCAGGGTTCCTCTTTAGTGCAAGTGTTAATTTTTGGCGGAGATGGCGCGCGGTGGCGCGCGCAAAACAGGTAACGTCCGAAAGTTTCTTGCCTGTTCAGTGAAAGGACTTTTCACGTTGACGAGAATTTGGATTCAGGGTAAACTTTTCATAAACTAAAGCATCGCGACTTCAAGTCGCTTCTATAGGGGAAAAACGATGAACCCGCTATGTTTAGAACACTGTTTGACCGAAACAGAAAAACAGCAGTTTGAAGAGAACGGTTTCTTGATAGTTGAAGATGCCATCACCCAGGAAATGGTTGATAAGTTGATCATCGCTGTTGACCGGGTTGGCGCAGAACACCTGGGCAAAGACGAACTCCCACCCGATGCGCAATTCAACCTCCTCGATTTTGTCGGCAGAGACGAAAGCTTTATTGAGCTGCTTGACTGGCATAAGACGTTTCCGAAAGTCTGGGGAATTTTGGGGTGGAACATCAAACTCTATCATTCACATCTAATTGTGCTACCGCCACTACCACCGGAAGAACGAGACAAACCTAAGCGTCTCGGTTGGCACCAAGATAGTGGGAGACTCAATATCGAATTGGAAGGAAACCCACGTCCACGTGTATCGTTGAAGGTGGCATTTTTCCTCACCG
Source organism: Candidatus Poribacteria bacterium (assembly GCA_026702755.1). Taxonomy (NCBI): domain Bacteria; phylum Candidatus Poribacteria; species Candidatus Poribacteria bacterium. The sequence goes on from JAPPBX010000080.1 coordinate 85,442, forward strand.
ATACATCTGTCCCGGGACGTGGTAATTTTTCTGTGATACCGGGTAGTCACAAGTTAAATGCGGTGGAGATGCCTGACGAGAACACGGCGGACCCCGAGAACGCTATATCTGTATTTGCCAAGCCGGGAACGGCTGTCTTTTTCGATCGCAGGTTATGGCATGCTGCAGGGCGAAATGCCTCTGACATCACTCGAAAAGTGCTGTTTTACGGCTACAGTTATCGTTGGTTGCAACCGCGGGATAACATGACAGTGGCGCATTTCATGGAACGCTCCGACCCAATTCGACAACAGATTTTGGGTAAAAGCACAGGTGGAATGGGATATACCTCGCCCGGTGAAAAAGATGTGCCGCTTCGCTCGTGGATTCAGGAACACCTCGGTTCTGATGCAGTTGTGCATTAGCATAGAAAAATAATGGGCGAGCAACACTGCTCGCCCTTATGGTTTTGAACAACATATCATTTTTTTTGGCAATTCTGAAAAGAAAAATTGTATACTTTTATTGAATAATACGGGTTTAACACAGAGATACCACACGATCTTTATAGCGTTTGCACGGTCCCTTTTCTTCTTCTTTTGTTGAGAGAAAAGCGGTTGAACTCTCTGTTCTTATGCTGTAAACTCTTAAGTTAAACTCACGTTCAATATATCGTATGCAATTTTCTGACATAGCAGGAATAGGAGTTGCCAACTTTCATGAAGTCTTTTTTTTCTCTACTAATGGTTTTTTGGGTTCCCGCGATTGCCTTTTCCCAGACAGGCACAATTGAGGGCACTGTCTATAATAGTGTGACGAAGGCACCATTAGTAGGCACAGAAGTTCTCATCCTCGAAATCGATGCACGTCAGAAAACGGATGAAAATGGAAAGTTCGTTTTCAGTGCCATTCCGGCAGGAAATTATATCTTAATTACCACAATACCTGATACCGAATTGCAGCAACGCACCTCAATTGTCGTTGCGGCTGGGGAAACCCTGAAGCCTGATATCTATATGGAAACAGCGCAGTATCGGCTTGAAGAGGTTGAGGTAATTGACGAGCGTGCTCCCAAAACTGTCAGCAAAAAGAGCCTGCAAGCGGAGGAAATTACGCGCTTGCCCGGCACAGGTGGTGATGTACTTCGCGCCCTTCCAGCAATCCCCGGTATCGGCGTAGCAAACGATTTCAGCGGGGCACTCTATATTCGCGGGGGCTCCGATGAGGACAATCTCTATTACTTCGACCGAGTGCCGGTCGGTTACCCCTACCACTTCGGCGGGCTTGTCTCGTCCTTAAGCTCCGAAATTATCGATCGAATTGATGTCTATGCAGGCGGTTATGGTGTCGAATATGGCGTGGACTCTCAAGCCGTAATCGACATCTATTCACAAGATAGTAGCCCAGCGGATTTGCGTGGGAAGTTTAATCTCAATCTTCTGTATTCGGAGGGTCTGTTTCAAGGGAAGATCGGCGAAAAGGGGTTCTGGTATGCAGCAGGACGCAGGAGTTATATTGACCTCTTCGTCGGATCCTTGTCGTTTGATACTGGCGCGATCACTGCGTTCCCACGTTTCTGGGATTATCAGCTGAAGGCCGGCTACGATCTCAACGAAAAACATCAGTTTTTTTTCAATCTCTTTGCCTCTGGGGACCGGTTTTCCCTGAAGTTAGATGGTGAAAATGTGGACGAGGATTTTAGAGGTAATAGCAGTTTTGAAAGCGGTTTTGAAGGCGGAGGCATCCATCTCCGTTCCTTTCTGACAGAACGGCTCACCTCCTATCTATCCCTAACCCGGTCAAAGTTTCTATTTGATGTCAATTTCGGTCCAGCATTTGAGCTTGAAATTGATGCACCCAGCTATGTGCTTCGCGAGGATCTTACTTATGAGTTAAACCCAAAACATCGACTGGAATCTGGGTTAATCCTCGGACTTGAACCCGGACAGGTTAATGGCACTTTTGCTCGCATACCTGATGAGGGTGAGGTTGAATATGACATCCGGCTTGAGGAAAAAGTAGCCGTAGACGAATATGTGCGCGGGCAACGTATCGAAGGTTACCTGCAAGACAGATACGCACTGCTGCCCTTTTTATCTGTGGTATTTGGACTCCGTTTTGATTATTTTAATCGCACTGATGAACTCTCTATCCAACCGCGTGGCAGCCTGCTCATAGAACTCCCCAATAGTTCCGAACTCCAATTTGCTTATGGCATTTACAACCAGACTCCCCTACCCGCCTTGCTCTCTTCGAGTGTTGGTAATCCCGCCTTAAAGTCAAGTCGCGCAAGCCACTATATCCTGGAACTCAAACGGCCGCTTTCACAAGATACAGAAATAAAAATGGCAGCCTATTATAAAGACCTCACAGGCTTGGTAACGGCTGACGAAGAAGCCACTTATCTCAATCAAGGCGTTGGCTATGCACAAGGCACCGAGATTTTCCTACGCCACCAGAGTGGGGATAAACTTTTCGGTTGGATTTCTTACGCGTATGCGCTGTCTAAACGTCGAGACCGGACTGGCGAACCGTATCGTTTTTACTCATTCGATCAGACGCACGTTGCTACGCTCGCTGCCAGTTATAACCTTACGCCGACTTGGGAGATAGGTGCGAAGTGGCAGTATCGCACCGGAAATCCATATACACCTGTTGAAGACGCAACTCAAATCAAGGATCCGAGAAATGGAAAACCTATCTATAGCCCTGTTTATGCCGAAACTAACTCTGGCAGATTGCCTCCTTATCATAGATTGGACCTACGTGTCAGTAAAACTTTCCAATTTGGAGGGTGGAAGTTAGGGGCTTTCATCGAACTTCTAAATGCCTACAACCGAAAAAATTTGTTGGATTTCAGATATAGTTATAGCATAGACGATACAGAACTCGGAAATAGTGATCAATTGCCTATTATTGTAGAACGCGAAGATGTTAACCAATTGCCTATCCTTCCTTATCTCGGAATCACGGCGGAATTTTAATCGATTTTTCAAGGAGATGGGACCCTGAAACAGATATTGATCCCCATAATTTTTATAGCGTTAATGCCGCTTGGTACCTTCGCGCAAACGGATGATGCTCCTCAATCCGACCCAGTAGAGGCAGCGGCATCTGATGATGTTCATAAGTTGGAAGAGATAAAGGTCGAAGCAAAGCGATTAGATAAAACAACACGGCGGACGCTGGATGGCGCGATGCTTCGGCGAGCTACAGGCGGTGCCGGTGATCCATTCCGGGCAATAGCCCGACTTCCGAGTGTCGGCACAGTTAACGATTTCTTTGGTGTGCTTTCGGTGCGTGGCGGTGCCCCCGGAGATAATCTTTACTACTTCGATCGACTGCCGTTAGGGTATCCCTATCACCTGCTCGGTATTGTCTCAGTGGTGAGTCCAGAGGTTATTGGAAACATTGATGTCCATCCCGGTGGGTTTGGTGCGCAGTTTGGTGCCGACTCGCAGGCAGTTATTGATATTCATTCCCGTCCAAAAAATGCGAAGTTTTTGGGGCAGTTTGATGAAACGTTAAAACCCGGTTTTTTTAGGTGGTTGAGATCCATGACACAGTTTTTGGTGCAAAGGTTTGATGGGACACTAAAACCCACTTTTATCTATCATGAAGCCTTCCTCAGCGGATCTTTTTCTTTTCGAGGTGCACCTTCAAAGGACTCATCTGACAACAAAACTAACCAAAAAACGGCGCGGACTGACCAAGAATATTTGGAAAATAGATTATCGGCTGGACAAGGTTATTGGTACGCTTTCGGCAGACGCAGCTCCTTGGAGCCGTTTTTTGAACTGGCTTCAAGATTAGTGGACCTTGAAGATTTGGTGCGAGAGGTGCCGAATTTTTGGAGTTACCAACTAAAAGGTGTTTATAAATTCAACGATACGCATGGAGTCGTGCTTAACGCAGTTACCGCGTATGATGCCTCTAAATTATACTTAGGATCAAAGGAGGTTCACGACAGTGATCTCCAAGGTACCTGGAACTCAGAAAATCCTTTTGACGTCCAAGGGATTCATTTTTATTCTCAGTTGTTGCCACGATTCAGGTCTATTCTATCGTTGACCCGTTCATTTACTGAAAATGAACTCGCTTTCGGTAAAGGATACTACTACCGGACAGCGGCTTCTGTTTACGCGCTCCGAAATGATTTTACTTACACAACCGCTTCAGAAAATACCGATGTAGAATTCGGTTACTTGCTTTCAAGTACGCCTTCAACAGTCACAAGTCATGGTGCTCGGCGCCCCGAAGAAGGGGATGCGGATTATGAATTCCGAATCCGACACAACTTCAAAACCGTCAATGTTACGGAGACGCGAAACCTTCATCGTTTGGAGGGATATCTTCAAGCCAGCCAGAACTTATTCTCTCCTAACGTTTTGGGCACTTTCGGAATGCGGGCGAGTTACTTTAATCTCACGGACAACCTATCCCTCCAACCACGCGGGCAATTTCGTTTTATCCTTCCTTGGGAAGCATCTCTATACTTTAGTTATGGTCGCTATGCACAAAATCCACGATTAGATCAGTTTGTACTTGGCGTAACGCCAAACTCGTCTCTTGAACAGAGTCTCGCAACGCATTACGTCCTTGAATTGAGACAAACGCTACCATTCGGCATGAACATGAATATAGCTGGTTATTACAAAACGCTCGAAGATCTCGTCACCTATAATAAAAGTGAGAGGCAGTACCAGAACGGTCAGGCTGGATTTGTGCGTGGACTTGAGGTTTCTTTAGGCTATAAAATTCCCGAAGTCTTTGATGGATGGTTGGCGTATGCTTACACTATTTCCAAACGCCAGGATATTTCTGAAAGATTTCATCGATATTATACCTACACCAGTCCACATGTGCTGACTGCCGCAGCGAGTTACAGTGCCCCGCAGAGATACCTCCTCTCAATTCCGCTTATTGACGCGTTCGATATAAGTGCGAAATGGCAATACCAAAGTGGTGTTCTCTACGCGACTTTGGTAGGTCGGACCCTCTATACGAATCCCCGAACGAAGGAGAAAAAGTGGCGACCAGATTACGGGGAATGGAAACGCACCGCACCCTATCACCGGTTGGACTTGAGTCTCCACTTTCAATTGTTCGGCGATTTAGAGGGCAGCGGTTGGGAATTAGGGCTTGCGCTTGAGGTGTGGAACGTCTACAACCGGAACAATATACTTGAAGTTCGCTACAGTCCGAATTTTACAAAAGAAGAGCCTATTTCACAATTGCCGATTATTCCATTTGTAGCGATAGTGTTGGAATTTTGATAATCCCTCGTTCAATTGAAATTTATATAGTCCCATTTGCCCTCCTTTTCGTCTTTATATTAATTAACCTTAGTTGACACCTTATGTTAAATAAACAAGAATTGCAGGGGTAGGACACCACAGAATACCAGATATTAGAAGAAATTTATTATATTTTCAATCAAAAACGGTGTATACCTGTCTAAAATCTTGTAAGTAGCAACTTAGGTTATTAATTGAGGGTGTTTCATAAATCATTAATATTCTATCGAAAGACAGTTTTAATGTGTGTG